>PHDR01000358.1 GCA_002841035.1 Bacteroidetes bacterium HGW-Bacteroidetes-12
AAATCAAAATCCAGAAGGTTCCTTTAAAAAGAGTTTTATTTTTTTTTTTATCCTTATAAAATTGATAGGTTACAATTATTAAAAAAATAATCATGAATAGTATCGCGAAAATTTTCTGACCGCTTGAAAACATAGTTAGTGTTAAAATTTAAAATGAACATATAATTTTCCGAAATTGTCTGAATTTTTTTCTATTCGGTGGTATTTGCCTTTTATGGAAGGTTGTTGTAAAAAACGGATTACTTTCTTTTTTAGTTGTCCAGAACCTTTTCCAGGAATAATTTCAATAAGTTTTATTTTTTTGGAAATGGCATCATCAATAATTTCAGTCAATGATTTATCAATGTTTTTTGTTTGGTTGTAAATAGGATGTAAATCTAATGTGAGTTTACTCATGTTTTTTCTAATTAGCAACAGAGCTTAATATCTTCCAATCTTTTTCAACTTTTTTCATGTGAACTGTAATAGTAATTTTTTGATCTTTTCTAAAAGTTGCTTTTATCTTCACTTCATCTTCACTAAAATCCATTCCTTCAAAAACAAAAAAACTATCTAAACTCCCTTTATAGATGTTTTTAAAAGTTTCTATTTCTTCAGGTGTCATTACTTTAACTCTTTTGTTAAATTTAAAAACAATTAAATTATTTGGAATTTTTTCATCATTTATAATTATTAATGGAGTTAAACCTGCAGATTCATCGCCATTATAATGGGTTTTTAAAACTTCTAAATCTAATGTTTTTTGAATTACAATATTAATATCTCTTGCTGATTGAGCAAAGGATATTAATGGGAGCATAAATAATATGAGAATTAATTGTTTCATTAGTCATGTTTTAAATTGAATAATTTTCAAAAAAGGAAATTACAATTCAACAAATATAATAACATTACGATTATCTCTACGTTTTTTTGTGATTTTTGTTCTTGTTTTTTTATAAATTATCACAAATCATACTCAAATAATTTTATTGAAACAATCATAATTTATTGAAACAATCATAATTTATTGCTACAAACCCTTGATGTAAGAAATATGCCGTTAATGTAAATTAAAATTAAATATATTGCTAACATTAATAAATTTGTACTATTAATTAAATATTTATATACTATGAAAAAGTTTTTATTATTAGCCATTGTGGCATTATTTTCTATCCATATATATAGTCAAAACACTTATAAATTCTATTTAGATTTGAATAAAATAAGTAATGACTTAATTAAGGTTACGCTAGAAACACCAACTATTACTCAAGATAAAATTATTTATAATATGCCAAAAATAGTTCCTGGAACTTACCAAGTTTATGATTTCGGACAATATGTAATGGACTTTGAGGCTTTTGATGGTAATGGAGTGTCGATTTCTGTTAATCGATTAGACCAAAATCGTTGGGAAATTAGTAATGCTACAAAGTTGCATCGAATTACCTATTGGGTAGAAGATACTTGGGATGCTGATGTTGATGAACTTGTTTTTGAACCAGGCGGAACCAACATAGAACAATTTGAAAATGTAGTGCTAAACAATCATGGTTTCTTTGGCTATTTTGACGACATGAAAACAATTCCTTACGAGCTAAACATCACTCGCCCAGAATATTTTTATGGTTCAACAGGGCTAACAACTGTTTCTACAACTGAAAATACAGATAAGTTTACTATAGACAACTATATGGATTTGGTTGATAGTCCAATTATGTATTGCAAACCAGATACAACCACTTTTGAGGTTGGGGGTGCAAAAATTTTAGTTTCAGTTTATTCTAAAAACAAAATCGCACCTTCAAAAATATTAGCAACAGATATTGAAGCAATTTTAAAAGCCCAACAAGCCTATCTAGGAGGAAAACTACCTATTGAAAAATATGCTTTTATTATTTATCTATACACAGGACAAAGTGGTTCTGGCGGAAGTGGAGCATTAGAGCACTCTTATTCTTCTTTTTATTATTTACCAGAAATTGAACCAAGTCGTCTTTCAGGATTTTTGGTTGATATTGCTGCACACGAGTTTTTTCACATTGTAACACCACTTAATATTCACTCTGAAGAAATAGGAAATTTTGATTATATCAATCCTAAAATGTCCAAGCATTTGTGGTTGTATGAAGGCGTTACCGAGTATTTTGCTAATCATGTTCAAGTATATCAAAAAATGATAAGTACTGAAGATTATCTTGATATTGTCATAGAAAAAATGCAAGGAGCGAGAGGGTTTTTAGATAAATTGCCTTTTACAGAATTAAGTTTAGGAGCGTTAGATGAACATAAAGAACAATATGGAAACGTATATCAAAAAGGAGCGTTAATTGGGTTGTGCTTAGATGTATTAATTAGAGAACAATCGAATGGAAAAAATGGATTGAAAGATTTAATGAAAACACTTTCTAATGAATATGGTAAAGATGTTTCTTTTAAAGATGATGAATTGTTCGATAAAATCGCATCACTTACATCTCCAGCTATAAGAACTTTTTTTGCCAATTATGTGGAAGGAAAAAATCCATTACCTTTTGAAGAAATTTTTAATAAAGTAGGTATCACTTTTAAAGAAAACGCTAGAGTGAGTGAATTTGGATTTGGAAACATTTCACTAGGATTTAATCCAGAAACAAAACGATTGTTTGTTATGGATATTTCTGAAAT
>PHDR01000359.1 GCA_002841035.1 Bacteroidetes bacterium HGW-Bacteroidetes-12
GCAAGCAAGGTTTTTGCTCCGTAGCCAGCTTCAGTTCTGGTGGACAGGAAAGTGCTTCGAAACCGCCACAAGCCATATGCAAAACGTTATGCCTAACCTTAAAAAACCGACAACATAGACAAATATGCAAGTAGACAAAGAAGCATTTGAGTATGCAATCACAAAAATTGATGACGGAAATATCTTTGAGATTTTCGGCAACGACTTTCTATCAGCAGTTCTAGGTTATTCTTTCATTCCTGTTGGTCGGACAAAGGACAAAGGAGTTGATGGATTTCAGCACATTTTTTCAAGAAATGACAGCCAAAAACATATATTTCAATTATCAACAGAATTAGATCACGTTGGGAAAATTTACAACACAATCAAAAAGCTACAAGAAAATGAAATTGAGTTTGATAGACTTGTCTATGTATCTAATAGAAAAATAAATAATGCAGAGAGCTTAATAGACGAAGTTTTTGACAAAACAAAAATTCCACTTACCATTTATGATATTCGTTGGTTTTCAGTACACTGTAATCAAAGTGAGCAAACAATCAAAGCTTATCAAATATTTGTTGACACGTATCTTCACGAATATTCAAAACCTGGAAAATATCAAACAGTTGCGGATTTAGACTCAGACTCAAGACTATTTGTTTTTTTAGGACAGCAGTTTGACAGCAATAGAGATGATTTAAAGCTAGACGACTTACTAGCAGATACTTTGATTTTATACGCTTTGGAAGGAACTGACCCTGACAAACACAATTTAAAATCAGAAGCCCAGATTAAAGAATCAATCAAAAAATATTTAAAATTTGACCCTCAACTATTAGACAGCAAAATATCAGAAAGACTTGTTGCTTTAACAACCAAGCCAAGAAAAATTAAATTTCACACTAAGGAGCAAGGCTTCTGTTTACCCTACGAAACAAGAATAGAAATTGGTGACAGGAATTTGAAAGATGAAGTGTTGTTCAATGCTTTTTACAGTCAAACACAAGAAACTATCAAAAAATATTTTTCGGATGTTGAAGTGAAAGTAAAAGATGTTGAAACTCTTATAACCAAGGTTTTTAATAAAATATTTTTACGGCAAGGTTTAGAGTTCTCCAACTTTGTTTTAAAAGGTGATAGCCATTCCGTAATTGAACAAAATTTAAATGATGTAATAAGTTTAGCAGTAGACGAAAGTAACGTCATTGTTCAAAATAAGGAAAAAGTTAAAACAGCACTTCATCTTGCAATTAGAGATATAGTTTATAATGGAACACCAGAGCAGAGAAGGTTCTTAAAAAGTCTATCCAATACATATTTAATGATGTTCCTTTTACAATGGGAACCAAAACTTTCTACATATTTTCAAACTCTTGCCTCTCACCTGAAAGTATTCGTTGACAATTCAATTATTATTCCTGCCATTTCTGAATACTATCTAGATGAAGGTAATAGAAGACATTGGAATTTACTTATGGGTGCTAAGAAAGCAGGAATATCAATGTTTATAAATGAAACACTTTTAAGTGAACTAGTTTCACATTTAAGATTGGTCAGGAACAAGTATTACAATATGTTCTACCATATGGAAGACTTTTACTTAAATGACGAATTTGAATTACTATTTATCGATGAAATTTTAATAAGAGCTTATTTCTACGCTAAGAAAAAAGGTCAAATAAAAGATTTTGATAAGTTCATAGACACATTTGTGGATTCACAACTTAAAACAGCTAAAGATGAACTAATCGTATATTTAAAGGAGATTTTTGGAATAACATTTATTTCAAATGAAATGTGGGACATAAAGGTAAATGAAGATGAAAAAGCAAAACTGACAGAAGTCCTAAGCTACAAGAAAGACCACGATATTAAGGCTGAAAATGACGCTGAAATGATTTTGGCAATCTACTATTTACGAAACAGAAATGGAGAATCTTCTGACAGCGGTATATTTGGCTACAAAACTTGGTGGCTTTCAAAAGACACTTCAACCTACAAAGCAGTAGTAAAATGTTTTGGACCTGACAAATACCCTGTAAGTTGTTACATAAGACCCGATTTCATATACAACTACATAGCATTAAAACCAACCACTGAAGAAGTCAATAATGCTTATAATGAAATATTCCCGACAATGTTGGGCGTTAATCTTAGTTATCATATGCCAAGAGAAGTTTCTCAAGCTGTACAAGAAAAAATTAAAGAATATCACTCTAAACCAGCAGTAAGAGTCAAACAAACTCTTAAAACATTATCTGACAGACTGAAATCTGACCCGACATTAAAAAATAGGAATTCGGTAGAACACTTTTTGGACACAGAATTAAGCAAATTACAAGATGGAGAATAGAAAGGCTAGGCATAACAGGCGTTTGGCTCAATGGCGGGTGATGTGGTTAATTGAACATTCTACCTCTCATCAACTTTTGTGGTGTATTGACAGTTTTGTGCTCCGAAATCCGCCACTGCGCCAAGCGCCAAAACGTTCTGCAACTTTTCCCAAAATGCGGATAAATTGAATTTAAGACTTTTCTTTGGGCTTATACATTACAATAATCTGTATTACAATTGCCAAGAAAACCAATACGTAGATCTCAATTTGAGTAAATAATTCTACTGTATCAAGTGCTCGCTTACTAATTGACATTTGTCTGCTTCCT
>PHDR01000360.1 GCA_002841035.1 Bacteroidetes bacterium HGW-Bacteroidetes-12
TGGCAGAAACACCAGACGGAAAATTGGTCTTTGTCAATACCGACTGCAAAGACACGCCCAACGGAAGCGGGATTTCGTAGTTGTTAATCAGCCTATTTTATATTTGTGCTTAATTTTGAGGAATGATGTAACTGAAAAAATATCACCAAGACCAAATTAATGAATAGAATTTTAATTTATAAAACTAAAAAAGGTTAAATATGAAAGGAATATTAGAAGAATATGCTTTGATTGCTCAAATCATATCAGCACTTGCTATCATTATTTCATTGGTTTTTGTAGGAATACAAATTATGGGAAATACAAAAGCGACACAAGCATCAACGTTTCATCAGATTGCTGCTTTAGATATTAAAATACTTCTGAGTTTAGGTAATTCTAATGAATCAGCAAGATTAATTACAGCATTTCGAGGGAATCCTGATTCGTTATCAGAAGCAGAATATAATCGTGGTTTTTATTTATTTGCTGCGGAAGTGCGTCATGTTGAGAATTTATTTTTACAGAACGAAAAAAATATGTTAAGTAAAAAAGATTGGAAATCTAGAAAATCATTAGTTGAAGAGATGTTACTTTCTCCTGGTTTTGGTGCTTTGTTAAAAAGTCCATTCAGAAATTTTTTTGATGGCTCATTTATTGAATTTGGAACAGATCAAAGAAAAAAAATTGAAAAAAAAGAATAAGAGTTCTGCAAATAAAAACTGAGCACAACAGCCTAATCACAAAATTCACTTTTCATGGAAACCTTAGTGTATTTTCGTACCTTTGCTTTATGTTTTACAGAAGAAAAATAATATTGGCCTTGCTGCAAACTTTTGATGGACGTTTGCCAAAAATATCCTTGCAAAAATTGCTTTTTTTATTTGCAAACAGACAGGTGAAACCTAATTATGACTTTGTTCCTTACAAATATGGCTGCTATTCGTTTTCAGCAAACGCCGACCTTACAGCAATGGTTGGACATGGACAATTATCAGAAGACCAAACAAGTTTTACAAAAATTGGTTCAGTTGACTATATAAAAACGCTTAACGAAAAGGATAAAAAAATCTTGATTGACATAAAGACGACTTATGGTAAGTTGACAACAAACTCTTTGATGAAGTTGACCTACTTGAACTACCATTATTATGCAATCAACAGCGTTAAGGCAAAAGAAATTTTAACCGAAGAACAATATGGTAAGGTTTTAAATGCAAAACCAATTAATACTAGTGTTATCCTTTATACTATTGGCTATGAAGGAATTTCGTTAGAAGAATATTTAAATCGTTTGATTAAAAATGACGTGAAAGTTTTAGTTGACGTTAGAAACAATGCTAAAAGTATGAAATTTGGTTTTTCAAAATCACAATTGAAGACTTTTTGTTCCAGCTTAAACATAGAATATTTGCATATTCCAGAAGTTGGTATTCAATCTGACCAAAGACAAGAATTAAAAAAACAGACTGATTACGACAATCTTTTTGACATTTACAAAAAGCAAAATTTAAAAAAAACCACAAGCCAGCAGCAACAAATCTTGAATTTATTAAAAGACAGAAAAAGAATTGCTTTAACTTGCTTTGAAGCGAATATTTGCCAATGTCATAGAAAACATTTAGCGGAAGCAATTATCACTTTACCTGAATGGAATTATGAATTAAAACATATTTAGTTTATGGCGTTGACCAGAGTTCTGATTGCTGTTAAAACATACCCTACTCTATCAAACAAGTATGACGAACTTGTATGCACCGCAGGATTTCTTGAAGATGGACGTTGGATTAGGATTTACCCAATACCATTTCGTAAACTTGAATATGATAAGCAATATAGCAAATATGATTGGATTGATGTTGACCTTGAAAAGAATACTTCCGACTTTCGTTTAGAAAGCCATAAACCCAAATCAATTGAAACCGCATTTAACATTGTTGATCATTTAGGAACGGAAGATAGTTGGAGACTTAGAAAGGAAATTGTCCTTAAAAATATTCATACCAACATGACCAAACTTATTGCTCAAGCAAAAGACACTAAGAAATATACTTCTCTTGCTGTTTTCAAGCCGAAAGAAATTTTAGATTTTAAAATTGAGAAAGTTGATAGAGAATGGGACAAGAAAAAACTTGACATACTCAAAGCAAAGGCTCTACAATTAAATCTTTTTCAAAACTCTGACAATCCTTTTGAGGTCGTGCAAAAACTTCCTTATAAATTTTCTTACAAGTTTACAAGTGATGATGGTATAGAAAGAACAATGATGATTGAAGACTGGGAAATAGGTCAGTTGTATTGGAACTGTTTGAAAAGACACGAAGACAACGAAGCAAAGGCTTGTGAGGATGTTAAGAAGAAATATTTTGATGACTTCGCCAAAACTAAAGACTTGTATTTGTTTTTGGGAACAACAAGAGAATTTCACTTAATTGCACCTAATCCTTTTGTAATCATTGGGACTTTTCACCCAAAGAAAGTTACGCAAACTTCACTATTCTAACTAATTACGCAAACACCTTGGCAATGCACAGCAGGCAACATTGCATTGACGTTATAGGAGCTGACGAACATATACTAAACATTTGTAATTCTATTAATCTTTAGTACAAGCATTGGTCAGAAGTACCTTTATTGCCCCTACAACGCCAATGTTTCAACGATAA
>PHDR01000361.1 GCA_002841035.1 Bacteroidetes bacterium HGW-Bacteroidetes-12
ACGAATACATTTGCATATAGAAAATGAAAGAAACTTAGTTTTTTTCTCCTCTAAAATTTTATTCTTATATTCGATTCGAATTTAATGAACGCATTTGAAGTGGCGAAAAGAGAAAACATTTTGGCTCATTATGGTCCTTTAAGTTACGAGGAAATTGGCTTTTTACTTAATAGGATGTCAGCCTTTGTTGATAAGCAGGGAATGAGCATAACCATCAAGAAGAAGATCTACTCGGCGATGGTTGAAAGCCTTGAGAATATCTATAAACATCAGGATATAATTAATAGCAATACAGAGTTTCAACCTCGATTCTCGCTATATCTCGATGAGAAAGAACTCTCACTTTTTGCTTCAAATAGCATTTTGACGAAGAAGATTGATCCATTAAAGGAGAAACTCGACAAGGTTAATTCCCTTAACAAAGACGGCCTTAAGGATTTATACAAGCTCACCATCCTAAGCGGAAATGTATCGCCAAAGGGAGGAGCAGGATTGGGCATTATTAACATAGCGAAAGTTTCTGAAAACAAAATTGTATACAATTTCGAATCTATTGATGCCGACTTCTCCTATTTTACTATCAATGTTTCAATTTTCCATAATCAGGCTAAATAAACAAACAAAGAAGTATGGAACCATTATACATTGAACCCACCGAATTCACACCAAAAGTTTTTTTTGATCCAGAAAATAGTGTCTTCGAAATATCTGGTTTTTCGAGACCAGAAAATGTTATAGGGTTTTACAAGCCAATTTTAAAATGGCTAGAAGAATACAACGACCTAGTTCTTAGTCAAAATACCAATTTCTCAAAGAGTCTTCTTACCCTAAATCTGAAGATGACATACTTTAACTCGGCATCATCAAAATTCCTACTAGATATTCTTTTAGAATTCATGAAATTTATGTCAAAGGGCAACAAAATTGAAGTAAATTGGTACTATGAGGAGGGAGATGATGAAATTCTTGAATCTGGAGAAGAAATTGCCGATATGCTAGGATACACATTTAATTTTATACCATACGTTCCCTAAATTAACCCTGAAACCAACGCCGAGAGCTTCTATGAAAATAGAAGCTTTCTTTATTTATAAAACATTTGCAATTGGTTAATGTCTCCTTTAAACGTTTATTGGTCAATTCTTTTAAACAGTTCACCAAATCAAAAGTGTAAAGAAAACCACAAATTGTGATATTTTAAACCAAATCATTATCTTTCGGCACTTAACTGCATCTTTAATGGAGACATTAATACTAGAGGGATCAACTATTAATCCAAGGGTTTTCTTCGAGCCGCGCGAAAGAATGCTTGAAATAAGCGGGTATTCTCGACCTGAGAACGTTCGTGATTTTTATATGCCCTTAATTCAGTGGATAGAGGAGTATAAAGATTGGATACTTGAAGACCAAAATTCCAATGAATCGATTGAACCAATAACCTTTAAGTTTAAATACATATACTTCAATAGTTCATCTGCAAAGTTTATTCACGACATAATGGTAGTTTTAGGTGATATGCAGAAAAGCAATATTCCCATAAAAGTATACTGGTTCTTTGATGAAGATGATGATGAGCTCCGTGAAGCAGGCGAAGAACTATCGGATATGGCAAATATTCCATTCCATTACGTTGAGGTTAACCGGATGTAATTACTCTACAGACATTTCACTCCTTAAGTTTTCTATAAAATACTTTGTATTGGGTAACCCTGATAGTTCAAGTTGTTTCAACCATCTGAGCGCTTCCTCTTTATTGCCTTTTTGCCAATGAATTCTGATAATATTGTAGTATGAATATCCGTATACATGTGTTGGATTAGATGGTATTTCCTCAACAATCTTATAAAAAACTTCTAGGGCCTTATCTAGATTATCGTTAACGAAGTAGTCTGTTCCCTCATCGAATAATCGGATATCCCTATTCAATTTCTCATCAAGTATAATCCCTTTAAGGACAAAGCATGCCTTATCGCATTGTTCAATAAGATTTAGTAGTTCAGGTTCTCCTGGCATGGCTGGGAAAGAGAGTGAGAAACTTAGTGCTTCGCCAATACTAGTGAATTTATGAGAATCTGGACACCAAGGTATCCCCTTTACACCTACTAACTTTCGGCGTGTAAACTGCTTAGCATCCTCAAGGTATATGTTTCTATCAGCACAGAACCAACCGCCCTCTTTGAGTCTATTAGTAATGGTAAGGAAGACAATTGTTGAGTCAGCAAAAAAATGTATCTCATCGATTTTTAGTTCTGAATGCGATTGTTGAGCTACAATGGGATTTTTAACAACTCGAATTTGAGCCGGTAGATCAGTTAACCATAGAAGGGTTATTAGGCTAAAAACTAAACGTATTTGCATTTTTTTTAAGTTTTACCAGTTGAAAGTTTGCTCTGCAAATTAAACAAAAAAACCGGGGAACTATGTCACCCGGTTTTTATTGGAAAAATATTCGAATTAGAATTTATAATCTAATCCAATAGCAATAACCATTGCCTTACGATTGTAGGTTTCTGTGTAACCAGTGAAATTCTTAGTGTAACCTTCGTACATTGTGGTCATAAAACCAAGGTTAATTCCTAGGTTATTGTTTAAGATGT
>PHDR01000362.1 GCA_002841035.1 Bacteroidetes bacterium HGW-Bacteroidetes-12
TCTTTTTCTGCCATGTTATCATGATAGTCGGAGTAGTTGTAGAAACTCATAGCAACCTCTTTTAGAACATGTATATTGAAAAAGCAAGCACCAACTAAAACTACAGTAAAAGTAAAAGAGAGCAAAAAGACAATTAACCTGTTTATACGATTTGTTTTGCTCGATTCTGACAACGGCTCGATATTGGTTTCCATAGATTTAGAGTTCAATGTCTATTCTTTCTGAAATTCTTCAAAGATTTTATCAAGCGATACTAATGATCCTACTATTGCAACGGGTGTCCCAACAGAGCAAAGAGAGTATAGTTTGTCCATATCGCCGTTTTCAAGGGCAACACAGCCCTCTGTCCAATCAATTCCTCTACCGCCTCCTCCATGAATGGCAATTGACCCACCAATTTTTGCATTTCTGGGGATATTGCCTTTGGATTTTTCTTGTTCGAAACGTATTTTATCATCAGCATTGGGAAAGTTTATTTCAAGCGATTTGTGGTATATAGTTTTTTTTCCGCTTTTTCTAAGGGTGACCTTGTATTTACCTTCAGGTGTTGCCTTGTCGCCGCTCTGGATTTTATCCCCTAGCCAATTTATGCTTAGTTCAACATCAAATTCTTTATGCTTTTTGCCTGCTTTGTACACAATACATGTCCTTGAGAATTTATCAACAACAAGGCTTACAGAGTTATTTGCTTTGGACCACTTCCTCATTTCATCATTAAGATCAACCCACTTACTATAATCCTTAAAATAGTCATCAAGTAGATCGGTGGTTTTTTTATTTAGGTTGTCAACCTTCTGACTTATTGACTCAAGCCTATCCCTTGCGGTAATAAAGTTATTACGAGCATAAGCCATTTCAGCTTCATTTAAAATTATTGCAATCGGGGTAAGGTTCTTCCGGATATTATGGTTCAAAGGTAATTTGCTTGTTGCAAACTCTACATATTTTAACTTTCTTTTAAACTCTAAAATATTTCGTTCAACTTCAGCCTTAATCTCTTTTTTTCTTTGAATGGCATTTACTCTGGAAATTTTGGCGTTTTCCATTGCCAAGTCAGCTAAAACACTTGTTTTCTCAAATTTTCTAAACAATGATGATTTGCCATTATTTAACTTCCAATCGTCCATAGCCTCCTTCCAATAAGTTTCGGCCAATTTTAACTCTTTTGGGGAGTAGATATTGGCTTCTGCTTCAATGGCTTTTGCAATTAATTTACGACTTTGTTCTATCTTTTCAATGGGTGGATTATTATTCAAAATACTTATACTTCCCAAAACCACACTAACAGCAATTAAAAGAATAGTGGCAAGAATTAATATCTTTCGCTTTAGATTTTTTGCTATTATCATTTTGAATAATTTAAATAAAGCCCTGATTATGTCAGGGCTTTATTGTCATATAAAAATTAAAAAAAAACCAACTACTTTCCTAACGTCTTCTAACCTTAGCAATTGCTGCTTCAAGTTCTGCCTTAATTGCTTCTGCCTTTGCTTTTGATGCATTAACTTTATCTTGTGCAGTTAAATAATCGCCATTGCTAACAAGGGTATTTATCTCATTTACTGAAGCCTCAATCACAGTGATATCGGTTTGAATTGCCTCTAGAGCAGCTTTACCTTCTTTACCTCTTGGAGCTTTTACTAGCAAATCTTTAACCTCTTGTATTAGTGCAGTTAGTGCAGCAAATGATTCTTGAACTTCAGTACGAACTTGAGCTTTTCTCTCTTCTGTCTTAGTTACAAGCGCCTCTGCTTCTGCAGTTATGCTTGAAAGTTTTTCTGTAGCAGCCTTATAGCTACGAGAAATAAATAATTTTGATTTTTCAGTTTCAATTTCAATATTCACTGCATTTAGTGAATCTTGTAGGGCATTGAATTCAGTAGGTAGATAACGATTTGCCTCAACTGACTTTGCGTTTTCAACTGCGGCTTTTGCAGCATCTAACTCTACTTGGGGCAATTTTGCGCATCCTGTTGCAACAACTAAGAAAAGCGCAATGGCGGAAATTTGTAATGCAATTTTTTTCATTTTAATTCAATTTTTTAAACTAATAATTAATGTTAGGGGAATGTGCAATTTAATGCACATTTCATTAATCAAGGCATATGCCAAAAGTCATAATTGTCTTTATGTCTGCACATTACAAATCAAGTTGTGGTTGTTTGGGTTTAAATAAATTGCATCAGGAAATCATATGTGACTGATTATCTGTTGGTTGATGGCCTTGTGTTCTTTTTTAGGTGATTAACTGATGTAAATATAATTTACACAATGTAAACTTTCTTTACAACTATTTAATTTTCTAATAATCCATACTTTCCCAAACGTTCATGAAGCATTACTCGAGAAATACCCAATAGTTTTGCGGCTTTAACTTGGTTCCCTTTAGTTTGAGAAATTGCCCATTCTATCAAATCCTTTTCAAATTCGTCTGTAGATAGCCTATAAACCTCACCTTCTCTTGAGATAATTTGTTGAGTTAGGTACATGAAAAGCCTATTTTTTTCGATTGGCTTTTCGATTAATGTTTTTTCAACACCCTCAAAAAGTTGATCGGGGTATATAATATTCCCTTTTGAAAGTAT
>PHDR01000016.1 GCA_002841035.1 Bacteroidetes bacterium HGW-Bacteroidetes-12
AATAAATGGCAAGTTTACTTCGTGTTGCCTTCTTACTATTGGTTGGTAAGCCACTGTTTATAAAATAGTTTTCGTTTTCTTTATTAATTTGAATATTAAAATCGTTTGCCGAAAGGTAAACCACTCCACTTTTAACCGACATTCTAGAAAGCATTGTTTTTCTAATTTTATTAAAACGTTCATTCACTACATCTTGTTTGCCGCCTATGTTTTGATGAAATGCCGATTTAAAACTTCCTAAAATAGGAAAAGGAGTAAAATAACTCTGAAAGGAAGGATTTGGAGATTCAACTAATGAAAAATGACCTGCAATAATTAGGTTTTTTTCTTCGGTTTCGGCAAGTGCGTTTTCAAATTCAATTACAAAATCTTTTTTTGTAATAATAGAACATTCGGCATCAACAGTTGTGGGCTTTTCATAAGGATGATTCCACCATTGGGTATTTATCAGCATTAAGTTTAACGTGCTATCTAATTCAATAATTTCGGGACCTGGGCAGCCTTTGTCTAAAACCCATTTCACATTGTTAAACACATCGTTTTCCACCCATTTTTCTACTTTTTTTACCGTTTTTAGTCCATTTTTACCCGAATTACTCCAATCTCTGTCGCCAGGTAAAACAATAATCTGAACATTTTTTATTGAGGATAAAATATGCAGCATTTTGTAAACCCGTGAAGAATCTCTACTAAGATTATCGTTGTTTTTTACTAAATCTCCATTAATAAGCAATATCTTTTTTTCGTTGCTTTTAGAAAGGGTTTCTTTTAAAGCATAGTAAAAAGTGGTATCCTCTTTTAGGTTAGCAGTATTTCCAATACTAAAAATTCGATAATTTATTGTTTCTTGAGAAAAACAAAGAGGAATTAATAAGTAGCTTAGTATGACAAGGGAGATTTTATACATGATAAATAATTGCTAAGATATGAGGGATGAAATTGTTTTTATAATTTTTGAATATTTATTAAATACTCAATGCACATAGCTTCTCGGTTTTTTTTACGCTTTCTATTTTGTTTTTTTCTTCGTTAAAACTTATCAAAAACCTAAATCCATTGAGTATAGTTTATAATAGTATCCCCAAACCAATTTTTACAAGTACACTCTCTTCTTTTGAATGTTCAATATTAATTTGTAGTGTAACAAAATCTTTATTAATAGGTGTTAAATAAATTCCTCCTCCATAACCATGGTGCCATAATTCATCGGTAAAACTAGTATTACTAACTACTTGCCCAATGTCACTAAATAAATTAACGCCATAAAACATCGGTAAAAAAGAATTGTTAAATTTTCCGATGTGAAACCTTAAATCAGTATTAAGGTAATTTGTTCCTGTTCCTGAAAAACGATTCTGCCGATATCCTCTTAAATGATAGGATTGACCTAAATTAGCTAAATGATAAAAAGGAATTTCGTCTCCATAGGTTCTTTCTGTACCTATTTTTACACCAAGTGTTATCGGTATTAAAATACGAGAAGTAGTGTAGTAGCCTAATTCAAATGATGTTTTTCCGAAAGCCAAATCATCGGTAAAAATAGATTTGTGTGAAGCCGAAACTAAAATTCCTTTGGTGGTAAAAGTAGGACTATCTCTAAAATCAATTAGCAATTTAACTTCTCCTCCGCCTCCAGTTCTTGGTTGCAATTCGGGCGAAGGAACTACATCAAAAAAAGATTCGTCAGAATTACTGTTTTCGAGCAATTCTGCAATAGCATTAACCGAAAAAGAACTTCTATTAAAAAACCGATACGTAGTTCCTACATTAAAAATTGCTCCGCTATACCTGGCTTTATAAAGTCCTGCATCTGCAATACTATCTACCAACTCCGTTTTGTTACCAACGCCATAAAATCTATAAAAAGGAAAGAAATTGCCGTATTCTGCATTTCCTGTTACATATAGTTTGGTTCGTTCAATATTGCGTTCGGTGGCTAATGAAAACAAGGTACTTCCTTCGGTTGTGGCAAATGCTTTAATGGTATGAATGGCTTTATAATCATGATGCCCAAAACCAAACCGTTTTAAATGTAAGGTAAAACCTCCTCCAAAACCATCATCAGGGTTAATTACTATCATTGGAATTGGCAAATAAGTGTTGTACTTAAATGCTTCCCTATCGTACTCATTATAGGTACTTCTTTCTGATGTAATTATTCGTGTTTCTTTTCCTTTTTGAGCAGTTACTCCTTCTGGATAATCGTAAACAATTGTTTTTTTACCTCCATATTTTGCTTTAGAATCATCAACAACAACATCTGTATCTAGGCCTCCAACAATTCTAACTAATATACTTTTATTGCTTGTTCCGTGCACATAAAAACTATCTTGTTTTGCCAATCCAAACAAGCGAATTTCTTTGGTTTCGTTGGGATAAAAGGTGCGGTTAAAAAAAAGTTTATTGGTGTCATTTTTATCAGTCATTTTAACCGTAACCGATCCGTTTTCATTTCTTTTCACATCAAAAAACTCTTTTTTATTTGTTCCTACAACATCTACTTCTTTGGCTAACAATAAATAATATTTTTCTATGGCATTGTTTAGTTTTGGTTTTCGGGCTTTTAATTTATCTCCTATTTCTTTTCCCGATTCGTTTTGAAGTTCTTTTGGTAAATTTTGAATAGCCTTATCAATAACTTCTTCTGTTAACTCATTGTTTAATTCAGTGGCAACTTTTAACCAATCTTCTCTTTTTAAACCAGTAAGCAGGTATCTATCCATGTGCCCGCCTTTAATGGTTAAACTCTTTATTCCTGTAAATTTGTTGTTAAAATTTTCTCGAAATGGTATTGCCCATTCTCTATCGGCTAAATAATAAAAAAAGCCATCCATTTGCGAAAAAGCATGGTCTCTATCTTTTGGAATTGGTATATAGGTTGTTTGTTCCTCTTTTTTGTAGCCAGCCCATTTCCAGTTGTCTTCGTGCCTGTCCCAATCGCCAATAAAAACATCAAAAATTCTTGCTTTTGCATAAGCGAGTGTGTCTATTTTGTATTTTGGATTATCATATAATTTCTTGAATACACTTAATGAGCTTTTAATTTTATCTGCTTGAGCAAAGCTTTTAGCAGCATCATCAAATTCGGTTGGTTTTTCTTCCAACAAGCCAAACATACCAGCAAATTGGCTTCTATAAATTCCCAATTCGGGTGTATCGGGCATAATGTATAGTTTTGATGTGGTGTGCAAAATATCGGTAGCGTTAAGTAATTCATCAACTATTAATGTTCCGTAAGGATGCTGTGTTGCGGTCATATCTTGGGCAACATCTTTTATTAAATCTATTCTAAACTCAACAGGAATAGCTTTTGCGGGTGTTTTATCGATAGATCGAAAAGCATATTCTACTCCATTTTTAGCCTTAAATTTTAATGAAATGGTTTGTAAACCGCCTCCTTTGGTTGTTGGAGTTAGCCCACCTTTTGTGCTACTCAAATCAAGTGTAGGAACGGATATTGGGGTTGTCCAAGAGGTTCTATATAAATTACCAAAAAAAAGTTGCTTAAATTTGTTTGCTCCATAATCTCCTGCAATAATACTGTCGTTAATTCCTATGTATTTTTGACTTTCTTTGGCTTTTAAATCGTTCGTAAAAATAAAACGGTGGTCTTCATTGTTGAGTGTAAATGATTTTTCTGGTTCAAATAAATTTGTTTTGTTGTTGAGTAAGAAAAATTTACCAAAAGCAACACCATCGTCAAAAAATTCGAGTTTAACAAATCCAGGTTTATTGCTTTTAAATAAGGTGTTATCTAAGGCACTTACCTGAGCGTTTTTTAAAAATCCGCCCGAAATAATTTGGTAATTGCTGTTTAGCTTTAAAAGTTGTAAATCAAATTCATGTGCCGAAGCTATAATTACGTCTTGGTATTTTAATAAGATGGTATTGATGCTTTTAATGTATTCGGTATATGTCAAACTACTAAAATCTTGATTCGAACCCACATTTTGGCGATAACAATGATAAAAAGTACCAAAAAAAGGTAAAAAAGTTTTGTTATCAGGGTCGTTGTGCGAAAAGGGAAAAAATTGTCCTATTAAATTGGAATTTCCACCATAAACGCCACCCGAAACAAGCGGATGATGGGCAACTAAAATAACACGTTTGTTGCCAGCACTTTCAATAGCATCATCAATTTCACCTATTATTTCCAACGGTAAAATATTATCGCATTTTGAATCGGTTGCTTCTCTTTTTCTATATTGGTGCAACCACCATTGCGAGCTGATGGCTATTATTCTAATGTTTTCGTCTATATCTTTAACATAAGGACCTGGGCAACCTTTTTCTGGAAAAATTAGTGTAGATTTTAATTTTTTTGAGATGCGTTTTTCAAAACTTGTTAAACTATCTAAGCCATAATATCCTGCATTATCCCAATCTTTGTCGCCCGAAATGGCAATAATTTGCCCGCCAATTTTTTTTGTTTCATCAATAAAAGAAAGCAAAATGGCTTCGTTTTCAGGTTGGGTTGGTTTTAAATCGCCTAATAAAATTAAGTGAAATGGTTTTCCTTTTTGTTCTGAAATAATGGTTGTTGAGAGTTGCTCTAACCGTTGCGGAAGTTTGTTTCCATCTAAATTTCCTAATAAATAGATATTACTTTGAGCATGAATAGCTAATGTTACTAAGCTGAATACGAACAGGGTAACTAATTTTATCGTTCTCAAATTGCTCTTATTTTAAAGAGTATAAAAGTATAATTATTATCTTAAAAATAAGTGTCGTTTAATTTACTTTTAAATGTAGGTATTTCTTATGTGAATTTTGTAATTTAATTGACATCAATTTGTGTTAATTATTTACTAACATTACACCTCAAAATTGAGCTACAAAATAGATGAAGTTTTTACGTATTTATTATTTGTTTTTTTATTGCGTTTTACTGCTTTCGGCTCAACTTAATGCCCAAAAATCGGACTCGGTAAACCATGTAATTTTTTTGGTTGGCGATGCGGGTGAACCTGAAGAAAAATCGCACAGCGTATTTGATGAACTCGTAAAACAAGCCAACGAAGTAGAAGGTAAAAGCACTATTTTCTTTTTGGGCGATAATATTTATCCTAACGGATTGCCTCCAAAAAACAAAAAAAACCACGAGCAAGCAAAACAAATAATTGATTATCAAATTAACAGACTAAAAGCTCTTAAATCGACCATTTATTTTATTCCTGGCAATCACGATTGGAACCAAGGAAAACGAAATGGATTGACTTACATCAACAATCAGCAAAAATATTTACAAGATAAATTTGAAGTAAAAGACGTGCTAATTCCCGAGCGAGGCTGCCCAGGTCCTTATAAGGTTAAAATTAGTAAAAAAATGGTTGTTATTGCCATAGATACGCAATGGTGGCTGCATCAATACGAAAAAGGCCCAATAGAAACGGGTGATTGTGATGAGGTTACAAAAAAAGAGGTGATTGCGAGTATTAAAGAAATTTTAGAAGATAACCAAGATAAAACAGTGTTGATAGTTGGACATCACCCGCTTATTACCAAAGGCGAACACAACGGTTACAGCACTTTTTCCGACCATCTTTTTCCGCTAACCAATCTTAATAAGAATTTATACTTGCCGTTGCCTTTTATTGGTTCTATTTATCCGCTTTATCGAAAAAAAATAGGAGCACTTCAAGATGTTAATCATGCCGAATACCAAGAAATGATTAAAGAATTGCAACGTGCTTTTTGGAAACACCCCAACCTAATTTATGCAGCAGGACATGAGCATAATTTACAATATTTTGAAAAAACAACACATCAAAACCATCACTATATTGTAAGCGGTTCGGGCAGTAAAACAACACCTGTTAAAAAATTGAAATCGCCCAACTTTTCGGCACAAGAAAAAGGTTTTTTTAAACTAACCGTGCTCCATTCTGGTAAAGTGATAATGGAAGTTTGGCAGGCAACAGCAACCGAATCAAAACTCCTTTTAACAAAAGTGCTGGTAGAACCAAAAAAACAAGAAACAAAAGAAGAAATTGCTATTGAAGACAGTATTGTTTACCCAAAAACAATGACCTTAGTACCTGGTGAAAATTATGAAGCAGGCTTTTTAAAATCGTGGTTGCTGGGCGAACATTATAGAAAAGCGTGGCAAACTCCTGTTGAAGCACCTGTTTTAGATATGCACGAAGCCTATGGTGGCTTAACCCCAATTCAAAGAGGTGGTGGGCAACAAACAAAATCGTTGCGATTAAAAGCTGCTGACGGCAACGAATATGTGTTTCGTTCCATTCAAAAAGACCCTTCGGCTGCCTTGCCCGAAGAATTAAGAAACACAGCGGCTGCCGAAGTGGTTCAAGACCAAATTTCAACATCTCACCCTTATGGGGCTTTTGTTATTTCGCCTATGGCAGAAGCCGTTGGCATTTTACACACCAAACCTCAATTGGTAGCAATTCCAAACGACCCTCACTTGCTAGAATATCGTGAAGATTTTGCCAATCAACTAATGTTGTTTGAACAACGTGCTGCCAAAGATGTTTCTTCGACCGAAAATTTTGGATACACCACCAATGCCATCAATTCTCAAAAGCTAATTCAAAAAGTTTTAGACGACCATAATTTTATTGTTGATGAAGAAGAAATGCTTAGAAACAGACTATTTGATATGCTTATTGGCGATTGGGATAGGCACGAAGACCAGTGGCGTTGGGCTGAATATACCTGTGCTAAAGAAAATCACGAACATTGCAGCCATTTAATTGACAACAACAACTATTACATACCCATTCCGAGAGATAGAGATCAGGCGTTTGTGAAATTTGATGGTTTAATTCCTCGATTGGCAGGAAGAAAATGGGTAGTTAGAAAATTGCAACATTTTGATTATGATATTAGAGATATTAGCGGAATGAACTTTAATGGGCGTTATATTGACCGCTCTTTTCTTACGCGCTTAAACAAACAAGAATGGCTCAGCTTGGCAGCCGAAATGCAACAAAATTTAACCGATAGTGTAATTATTAATGCCATTAAACTTTGGCCCGACACTATTTATAAACTCGATGGTGAAGAAATTACAGCCAAACTACTTTCCAGAAGAGATAAGTTGCAAGAATTTGCCGAACGCTACTATCTTGTGTTAGCAAAAAATGTAAACGTGGTGGGAAGCAACAAATCCGAACTATTTGAAGTGGTTAGAGTAAACGACACCATAACATCGGTAAAAGTATATCACCTAAAAAAAGGAGAAAAAGGGAGTTTGTATTATAGCAGAGATTTTAATCGATTTGAAACCAAAGAAATACGCATTTACGGTTTGGGCGGAAAAGATGTATTTACAATAGAAGGAGAAGTAAATAAAGGAATTTTAGTTAGAGTAATTGGTGGCGAAGGCAACGATGAAATAACCGATGTTTCTAATGTGAAAGGACTAAGAAAAAAAACAAAATTTTACGACACAAAAAAAGAACAAAACATAGTAGTTTGTGAAAAAAATAATGAACTTAAAAATTTAGTTTCCTATCAAAAAATGATTAATGAATATGATAGAACCGAGTTTAAGTATGATATGCTTATCCCTCAATTATTTGTTGGCTATAATGTTGATGATGGGTTGTTTTTGGGCGGAGGAGTATTACGGACCAAACATTTGTTTAGAAAAAAACCTTTTGCCTATCAGCAGCGTTTTGTTGCCAACAGAGCCATAAAAACAAGTAGCTTTAATATAGAATATAACGGAAGATTTGTGGATATAATAAAAAAACTCGATATAGAAGTGGAAGCCTCAATAAATGCACCCAACAGCACTACTAACTTTTATGGCTTAGGCAACGAAACCCAAATAATTAATGGTGAAGACAGAAGTTTTCATTTGGTTAGATTTAATGAAACAAAAATTCAACCCAATTTAATAAAAAACATAGGAAAATTTAATGAAATAAGATTAGGAACAAGCTACCAACACATTGATGTTGAAGCATCTGAAAATAGATTTATAACAAGTGCCTTTGCAAATGATTTTGTCAATAGCCTGACAGCACGCAACTATTTAGGAGCAGGATTGCAATATACTTTTAATAATACCGATAGTAAAGTTATCCCAACACGAGGAATAAATTTTCATGTTGGAGGAAGTTGGCAAGTGGAAGCCCAAAACAGAAATATGAATTTTGGAAGACTCGAATCGCAATTTGCAATGTATTTGCCTTTCGGAAAAAATGTTACTTTTTCTTCTAATGTAAAAGGCGTTCATTTAATTGATAAATTTGAATTTTTTCAGGCAGCAACTATTGGAGCTCAAAACAGAAATCACCTTAACGGAGATTTAAGAGGGTTTAGGCGAGATCGGTTTTCGGGGAGAACTAGCCTAACCTTAAACCAAGATTTGCGTATAAAATTAGCCAACTTTAAAACGTATTTATTTCCTGGACAGTTAGGAGTGTTAGGTTTTTTTGATTTAGGCAGGGTTTGGACAAGCAATGATTCTTCAAAAAAATGGCACAATAGCGTTGGTGGAGGTTTATGGGTAAGCCCATTTGAAATGTTAGTTATTAATGCCTCTTATGCCGTTTCATCTGACGAAAATTTATTTATTTTAAAAATGGGATTTTTATTCTAAAAAATTTAAAAAACAAAGACAATACTTTATGCTTCATTTAATTTACAAAACAATACTCTCTTTCATCCTTTTATTGGTATCCCTTTATGGTTATGCCCAAGATATTGATGTTAAACACACAGGAAAAGATTGTAATTACTGCAAAAATGGTGAACACACCAACGAAACACCATATAATATTAACTTCAAAAAAGAGGTGCCTTATTTTGCAGCAGGAATTGGCTTGTTAACTTCAGGTTTAATTTTAAGAAGTGTTAATGAGGAAGCACCCTTTTCGAATGAAGAGCTAAATCAATTAGACCCAAAAAAAGTAAATCGTTTTGATAGGGTTGCTATCTATAATAACAATGAAGAATCGAAAGAAATAAGCGATGTTTTGCTTTATTCTGGACTTGCTTTACCACTATTCTTTTTCAGTAATCACCACACAAGTAAGGATTTTTCCCCTTTAGGAATTATGGCGATTGAAGTTTTCACTATCACATCAGGATTAACTATGAATTCTAAATTTATTTTTAATAGAACCCGACCTCTCGCTTACAACCCGAATTTTTCGGAAGAAGCTCGAACTGCGTCAAATAGTAAACTATCCTTTTTTTCGGGACACACAGCTCAAACAGCTGCTTTTTCAATATTTATGGCAAAAGTAATTCATGATTATCATCCCAACATGAAAAAAGGAGTTGAAATTGGAATATGGACATTTGCTATAACCATTCCAGCAGCAATGGCTTATTTAAGGGTTGATGCAGGCAAACACTTCCCAACTGATGTAATGGTTGGTTATGCCGTTGGTGCTTCGGTAGGTTTTTTGGTTCCTCATTTGCATAAAAAGAAAGACCATGATCACGATTCAAATCTTTCTATTGCCCCTTTCCAATATGGAAACGCAACAGGGTTGAGCCTTACTTGGAAGATAAAATAAAACGTGAAAATATGAAGGCTTCTAATTTATCTTCTATCTTCTATCTTCTAACATCTAGTCTTATGAATTTAAACTTTTTTATCCTATTATTTATAACAAGTAACTTTGTTTTTGGACAAGAAAATCAGCTTTATACAAAAAAAGAGTATGTTTTATTAGAATACGATTTAGTTGAATACTTTAACAATAAAGCCATTAAAGGCAATAAAATCGACTTTTCTTATACTTACAAAAAGAATAACTTTGCATTTTCATCTAAACAAAATTTAGAAAAATTTAAAGCTAATCCAGAAAAATACTTGCCGCAATATGGCGGGCATTGTTCGTATGCAATGGCAACCTTAGGAAAAAAAGTAAGTCCTAATCCTGGCGTTTTTGAAATTAGAGATGGTAAATTGTATTTTTTTCATCGGCAAAAAGGCAAAGAGAATTGGCAAAATGGCGATACAAAAGCACTAAAACAGCAAGCCGATAGTAATTGGAGTAAAATAATTTTAAAAAATTGATGTTGAAGAATATAAATCTAATTATAGTTTTTTTAATTATCCTTTTCACAAGCAAAATTTTTGCTCAAAAGGAAAAATATAATCAAGAAATTCAAATTCAAACCGATAATGATATACTTACCTTTAAACGAAAAGTAGCAGATAGATATTACTCTTTTGGACTGCACGCTGATTATAGAAAATTGATAGCCAATGATGCTAAATTATTCGGTTTTGTAGGAAAGTATAAACAAAACATTGAAAAAGTAGTTGTTAATTGGCACGCAGGCATTGAGGGTTATACCTCCGATCAAGATAGAGACATAAAAGTTGATAGCGTTTTTGTTGCGTTTGATAGGCCTTATGCCGGTTGGTTGTTTGTCGAAAATACCATTACTGCGATAAATAATAAATCTATTTTTTATGTAAAAACAACACTTGGCGTTTTAGGTCCAGCCTCAGGAGCCGAAAAACTACAAGATAATTTTCACAACGTAATAGATAATCCAAAATTTGAGGAATGGGATAATCAAATTCAAAATGAAGTGGCTGTTAATTTAGGAGCAGGATTTAACAAGCCTTTAGTTAAATTTAAACTATTTGATATTCATTCGCAAACAAGTGCCAGTTTAGGCACACAAGAAACTTATTTTAGACAAGGTTTTGTGGGTCGTTTTGGAAAGTTTAATGCTATTGAAAATACATTATTTTATAACACCAACTTAACCCATGAAGACACTCCTTCTGAAAGTGAGTATTATCTTGATTTTGGGGCTCATTTAACAACTTGGGGCTACAAAGCAACCATACAAGGAAGGCTTTTTGGCGATAATGTGAACATGGATAACAGTGGTTTGCACCGAGTGAATGTAGATGTTTCGGCAGCTTTAAACTATTCAAGAAAAAAATTCACTGCCTTTTTTAGACACCACCTTGTAACTGCCGAGACTTCAAAAGGGAGACACTTTTACTATGGAAGTTTGGGATTAATTTTTAAATTATAAATTCAAATGAAATGAAAAATTCCTTTTTTTTTATTGGCTTAACTATTTTACTGAGTCATTGCACATCTTCAGAAACTAAAGAAAGTGTTGAAATCATTAAAAACGACCAACAACTTAAACCTACTGAAGAATTTAATGCGTATTGGTTTAATAATGAAGCTGAGCTTACTTCTTATCAATTAGAGCAAGCTCGTTATGGAGAAGTTCATCAAGGGAATGCCGTATTGATTTATGTTACAGAGCCATTTTCGGAAAAAAAGCAAGTGAAGGCTGACAACCCAACTGAAGAAGATTACGCTGTTTTAAAACTTAACTTTACAAAAAAATTTAATACTGGAATTTATCCATACTCCATGATGAATTCTTTTTTTCTTCCATTAAACGATTTGGACAATCATCTTACCAAAGCAACAAGCTCCGTTCAGGAATGGTGCGGACATGTGTTTACTCAACTCAACAATAAAAACAATAAATGGGAAATAAATTCCTATTCTTATTTTGAAACTGAAGGAGATAATGAATTTTCTATTTCTAATGAATTGTTAGAAGATGAATTATGGTTAAGAATAAGAACAAACCCTACTGCACTTCCAACAGGAAAAATAAAACTTATTCCTTCTCTTTTTTATTTGAGGTTGATGCATAAAGAGTTGAAAGCATATACAGCCGAAACTTCTACAACAATTGAAAATAGCATTGTAATTTACACCATTAAATATCCTGAGTTAGAAAGAACATTATCAATTCATTACCAAAAAGAATTTCCTTTTGCAATAGATGGCTGGGAAGAAACTTATGTGAGCGGCTGGGGAGAAAATGCTCAACAACTAACAACAAAAGCAACTAAACTAAAAACTTTAAAAACAGATTATTGGACCAAACATTCCGTGCAGGACAGTGTGTTGAGAAAAGAATTAGGCTTGTAAATTAAAAGCTTCTATAAAAAAGAGAAGCAGTTTGAATATCATAGAAAGCAATTAAGCCAAATTCGATGTTATAATACAATCTTTCAACAAATGGTTTAAATATTATATTTGGATTATTTCTAATATCTGTTGTGTCTGAATGATGAACAATAACATTATTATAAGTTTTATTTCCTATAGAAAAGGTTGGTAATAATGTATCCGTAACATTATTACTAAGTTTGATTATTGGGAAAACTTGAAAATAAAAAAAAGCATCAAAAATTCTGCACGAAATTTTAGCACTATTTTTTTCTTTAAGTTCATCGCTTAGCTTAAATTCCATCCAATTATAATTGATGTAAACTCGACCTAATGTATCGTATATAATTCTTGAAGAATTAGTAATATAATTATTATATGCCATTTTTGAACCACAGTCAAAGCAAGAACAAGTACCCCCAAGATCTCTATGGCAATCTACAACTTTGGCTAAATTAACAATTTCTATTGCTGAATTAAAAACTAACTGTTGATTACTATCGTTTTTAAATATTAATTGAGGCGTATCTTTGTAAGGATAAAAGTTAACAAAATTTTCATTAATTCCTTCACAATACTCATCTTCACAATTACATGAAATTAATAGAGTAGCAGTTATATAAAACAAAATAAATCGCATAAATCACAAAATTTAACTGTTGTATTTATCGGGTTAGCTATTTTTAGCACTAAATTACCTACGAAGAGCCAAAGCCCAAAGATAGAAAAAATTATCATACGAAGTACAAAACAACCTAATTATTCAGCTACTTATTTTACCATACCACGAAGCTGAATAGTTACCTTTTCAAGAGTAGTATTTTGGTTTATACCGATTGGATATTCAATATAGTCCAATCTGCATTTCATTTGATTAGACTATTTTCATATTCCATCTGCATTAACCATTGTAATTAATATTTTAGTTTGGACTAAAATATTAATACAATTGATATTAAAAACTCTTGTCATGTCATCGACAAAATTTTGAATAAAAAAAATGTAATATTGTGTACTAAATTAATTTGCTTTGCAATCTAACGATATTTTAAAAAAAACTTTACTATTAATTCCTGATATTAGTGGATTTACGCGTTTTGTAAACGACACAGAAATTATTCACGGCACGCATATTTTGGCAGAGTTGCTTGAGGTGATTATCAAAAACAATAACATTGGATTAAAAGTAGCAGAAATAGAAGGCGATGCCGTTTTCTTTTATCGAGTAGGCGAAAAACCTTCTGTAAAAGCTATTTATGAACAATGCGAAAAAATGTTTTTAGCATTTCATCAACACATAAAGCTATATGAAAGAGATAGGATTTGTGATTGTGGTTCTTGCACTCACACCCCAAATCTAACCTTAAAATTTGTGGTGCATTATGGTAATGTCATCGAAAAAAGAATTTTGGGACATCTACAACTTATGGGGCCTGAAGTAACCACTGCACATAAGTTAATGAAGAATAATTTAGATGTACACGAATATTTACTTTTTACAGAAAACATAATTTCAGATGAAAAAGAAAGATTGTTGGTTGGATTAGATTTCCAAAAAAGTGAATCTACTTACTCAGATGTTGGCACCGTGGGTTATTATTATGCTTATTTAAAAAGCCTTTTAGATAAAATCCCTGAACCAAAAGCAAGGGAAGAACTTCAGTTAGATAATCCAAACATTCAATTAGAAACTACTATAAAAACTTCATTAAAAATTGCCTACCAATTACTTATTAGCTTGGATAAAAAAAAAGAATGGATGGTTGGATTGAAAGAAGTGAAATACGATAAATCTAAAATTCCTCGTGTTGGCACTGAGCATGAGTGTATTTTGCCCTTTAATTCATTAAGCATTGTTACTTCAGAAAATAAAGTAACGGATAATAAAATAATGTATGCCGAACGTGTTATAGGAAGTGGCTTATTACCCGAATCGAGCCATGTTTTCACGCTTCAACAAGAAGGTAATGAGGTAAAACTTTCGTTAGATATCTATTTCAACAACAACTTTGTTAACCAATTGTTTTTTAAAGGAATGATGAAAAAATCGTTTGGAAAATCATTGAAAAACTTTAAAAAATTAGCTGAAAAAGAGTTCTCTCAATAATTTTAGCGTTATTTAAACCTAATGGCTTGTAAGAACAATAGTAATTCCAAAAACAAGAACAGCTATAATCATCCCGTACATAAACACAATGTAACACCACCTCAAGTAAGTATATTTTTTAGCCAACACAACACCTAAAAAATATAAATCTCTTATTAACGATGAATAAAGATAATCACTGTCTTTCATCATTTCTTTCATTCCCCATTCATAGTCGTTAAGTTTCATATTATGAAAATTACCAAAAAACAACAAGTTAGCTTGGCGTTGTTTCACATCATCTGTTGTAAACCTTCCTGTAGTAATTTTTGGTTTGGTTGAAAGTGTGGCTAAAACAATAGCTATTAAACAAATTAATAATAACAATACCGTTGGCAAAACAAGTTCCGGATGTTTATCAAATTTAGATACTAAAGCAGATATTACAATGGAAATTATTAAGGCATTAATACTTAACATGATGTTCGCTTTATTATCTGCCATAGCACTTAATTCCATGTGGTTTTTTAAGGCTGTTCTAAACATGGTTTCTATGCCTTTTTCAGGAATATCGGCTTTATTGTTTTTGCTTATTATTTTTTCGAGTTGATTTTCCTTTTGATTGAGGTGTTCGTATTTTTTATCGTTAAAATTTAGAACTGCATATTTTGTATAATACTTTTGTTTATTCAAAAAGTCAACCTCTTTCTTAAGCCATTCTTCAGTTGTTAAAGTTTCATTTTTTAAAATGCGACATTCTTTTTGTAACAACAATGTTCTTTCATCATAATTTGATTTAGAGAGTCCAGACATATCAGCATCACAAAGAATTTCTTGTAATAAATTCAGGGGTTCTGTGTCTAATTTTGTAGCCAAAATACATGAGGAAATAATGGCAATTTTTTCCTGAGGGTAATTATAATCATTTAAAAATTCGGTCATTACTTTCACACCAATGTCTTCATGATTTTTGCAAGTTTCTAAATAACCCACATCGTGAAACCAAGCTGCAAGCAAAACCATTTCTAACTCGTCATCAGAAATTTGTTCTGCTTTAGCAATTTCTTCAGCACTTTTAACAACCTCTGTTGTATGCTTAAAATTGTGGTAACATAATAATGATGTGTTAGCATTTTTAAATAAATCAAAAACATATTTCTCAGCGGCTATTAATAGTGATAAATCCATATTGCTGTTTTTTTAACATTAATCTACATCAAAATAAATCTTTTTAAATCATTATTTAACCTTTTTCAGGATAAATTTCACTATAATCCATAACGGTAGTCATACTTATTCTTCTATTAATATGTTCACGCCTTAATTCTTCAGGTTTAGAAAGCCCTGCTGCTCCTAAAAGTTCAGCAAAAGCTGATACGGTTTTTTTGTGGTAATTCGCTACTCGTTGAGATTTATCTTCAACATTTAATCCTTTCATTAAACTTTTGCTTTGAGTTGCTACTCCAACAGGGCATTTGTTTGTATTACATTGAAGTGCTTGAATGCATCCAACTGCCATCATCATTGCTCTTGCACTATTACATAAATCGGCTCCAAGTGCGATTGCCCTTACCATATGAAATCCGCTTAAAATTTTTCCAGCAGCAATTACTTTAATTTCTTCTTTCAAACCAAAACTTTTAAGTGTATCGACAACAAAAGCTAAGCCGTCTCTTAATGGCATACCTAGCGAATTTGAAAACTCAACAGGAGCTGCTCCAGTGCCACCTTCTCCACCATCAACGGTAATGAAATCTGGTTTTATTCCAGTTTTTTGCATGGCTTCACAAAAGTTTATAAATTCTTGTTTTTTTCCTACGCACAGTTTAAATCCTATTGGTTTACCTCCAGATAGGTTTCTTAGTTGTGCTATAAAATTCATTAAATCTTCAGGGGTATCAAAAGCTGTATGCCTTGGTGGAGAAAGAACATCTGTAAACGGTTTTACATGACGAATTGCAGCAATTTCTTCAGTATTTTTAGTTGCAGGCAAAATTCCTCCATGACCAGGCTTAGCTCCTTGAGATAATTTTATCTCTATCATTTTAACATTTTCTAATGTAGCATTTTTTTGAAACGTGTCTGGGCAAAAATTACCAGTTTCGTTTCTACAACCAAAATATCCCGTACCAACTTGCCAAATTAAATCACCGCCATGTTCTTTATGATAAGGACTAATGCCTCCTTCACCTGTGTTGTGAGCAAAACCTCCTAATTTAGCGCCTTTATTCATTGCTAAAACTGCATTTTGGCTCAAAGCCCCAAAGCTCATTGCTGAAATATTTAATAAACTGGCTGAATAGGGTTTTTTACAATCTTTTCCTCCAATCATTACTCTAGGAGAATGATTAATTTCGTGTTCTATTTTTGCATAAATAGAGCGATCCATCCATTCGTAA
>PHDR01000363.1 GCA_002841035.1 Bacteroidetes bacterium HGW-Bacteroidetes-12
ACGGCAAATAGGCGACTGCAAGAAACAAAAGAAAGTTTGAATAGGAAAGGTGTTGAGGTGAATCTTCTTGAAAATGGCATCAAACAATTAAAAGAAAAAGTGGAGGATTTTGAAAATGAGAGACACCGAACCTATGATGAATTGATACACCCAAGAAATACAGTACACATACATCACATTTCTTTATTACCTGAGGATATCGAGAATCTAAAAGATTATGACTTTGGAGGGCATTGCTTTAAAGAAGTTATGGAATTTTTAGATAAAAAAGCAGGTACTCAAAAGTATATAGGTGATTATTATAATAGAACTCACGATATTGTTGGAAATTATAAGATTTTATTTGCGCCACTTCTCAATTATAAGCATGCGTTTCAAACAAGAAATATGTTTAGTGAACAAGAATTAAAATATTTATTTGATCAATAAATTCTATCATTTCGCTGTGCATCTTTCTTACATCTTTACTTTTAAAAGATACATATGCGTCATAATCACCTTTAGTTCTATTTAAAAATGCACTCCTTAGTATTTTACCAAACCTCTTATCAACTAGTCCTGTCAAAATAAATTCCTTATTGAACCAACCTATTAATTGAGAATGTTTTGATGTCTCGAATTTGTTTTAATTGCTAAAGCTGTAACAGCATAATACAAACCGTAATAAATTCTATTTACTGCAACAATTAGTCTGTTGGATTCAATTAAGAAATTTGCTAATTCAATTGTATTTTTAGCTTGTTCTATTCGATAATCTATTAACGATTTTCTGTTTTGTTTATTAATCATACGTGATAACCATTTGAAATAGCATTAATAAAAATTGGTTGCTTTCCTCTGGGAGAGTTTAGCTCTGACTCACCTAATACATGTGTGTCTGTTAAAATGCCATATTTTAAATCAATATCGTAACATATATCCGATATTTCTCTTTCCAGTTCCCAATTTGTCTTTCTTTTGACTATTATAAGAATGTCATAATCTGAATCTTTTGAGTTATCTTCTGTCAATTGCGATCCAAATAATACAACATCTTTTAGATCTTCATTAAATCTTTTAGATAAACTTTTTTTTAAATCAATCAATATTTTAATCTTTTCTTCAGTCATTATGATAATATTTTAATCAAAGATATAAAATTTATTTTAACCAAATGCAGCAAGCGTCCACGCTTGCTATTGTTCTTTATTTAACACCCAGCCATCAGACCGCTTAGAGCGGTCAGATGGGTTTAGTGACAGATAAATTTCTAACAATGAATAAATTCTTCAACAAGTTTTTTTATTGCTTCTTTTTTGCCGTATAATCTTTCGCTAAGATTTTCATCGTTATAAGATTTTAACTGTTTTGCCAAATCATTTATCATCCCTTCACTAAAAATACCATATTTTATATATACGTCTTTTTGCTCTAATAAATACTCAGCAGACTCCCAACAAGATGATGGCAATTGTTTTAGTTTGTCTAAAATTATTTTATTTTCTTTATCAAATATGTTAACATTAACATAAAGTTCTTCAGCAAGTTTAAGACTATTTTCCATTTCTAAACCATGTCTTGCACCAACAGCCAAGCCACCTAATAATAAATATATATTAGCAGAACCATCGGGACAACGCATTTCAAAAGTTTGTTTTTCCGAAAAGTCCTTATCTTCTTCATTATGTAAAGGATTAGCAATATGTGCCATTTTACAAGCATCACCTGTCCACCCCAAAGGAACGCGTATCAAAACAGATCTGTTTCTATCTCCCCAACAAATATTTGTTGGAGCTTCCTGATGAGGGACTAAACGTAAATATGCCGTTGGAATAGTGTTTCCAAAAGCTGTAAGAGATTGAGATATATCAAGTATTCCTGCAATAACTCTTTTGGCAGCATCGCTTAATTTGCCGTTTTCGATACTTGCTGTTTTACCATCCTTTTTTAGTTTCATGTGAATATGTAAACCGCTACCTGCCTTGCCGACAGTGATTTTTGGAGCAAAACTAATATTTACGCCATATTTATATCCAAGCATAAAAATTATCCATTTGGCAATAATTAGCTGGTCTGCTGCTTCGTCCATCGGACAAGGTAAAAATTCTATCTCATTTTGTTCATAATTATATTTATCATCACTAAAATTTCCAACTTCAGAATGTCCGTATTTTATTTGTCCGCCTGCCATTGCAATTGCTTGCATTGCCTCTAAGCGTAAAACTTCCCATTTTGCAAACGGCATACTTTCATGATATGATCTTTGATCTTTTGCAGGAAATAAATCTTCTTTTTCACTTATCACATAATATTCCAATTCTCCCATTACATCTAAGGTATAGCCCGTTTTTTCTTCTAAAGTTTTATGAGCCTTAAACATAATATTTTCTGGAGAACTAACCAAAGGCTCACCGTCTTTGTTAAAATAAGAACACAAAATATCTATTGTAGGAATTTCAGCAAAAGGATTAAGAAATGCAGTACGATATTTTGGCACTACATATAAATCACTTGAACCTGCTTCCATATTTGAAAATAAACTAGAACCATCTACTCTTTCTCCTGTTGATAAAAGTATTTCCAATTGTT
>PHDR01000364.1 GCA_002841035.1 Bacteroidetes bacterium HGW-Bacteroidetes-12
GGAGGATATTCTAAAAGATACAATTGGGAGCGTAAGAGAGATATCAAATAATATTAGTCCTCATAACCTAAACAACTACGGATTGGTTTCAGCAATTAAATCTTTTATAGAAAGAGAGAAAAAACTAGTAGAAATAAATTTCGAAGAAAATCTTAACGACTATCGCTTACCTAGGATCATTGAAATAATGTGTTACAGGATAGTAAAGGAGATGATAAACAATACAATAAAATATGCAAGGGCTCAGGAAGTATGGATAAGTTTATCAATTGAAGATAAAATGTTTTACCTTTCTTATAGAGATGATGGGATTGGTTTTGATGTGGAAGAGGCAATTGAAAATCAAAAAACTGGCATTGGGTTGCTGAATATTTTGAATAGATTAAATACCCTAAAGGCAACTTATAGTTTTAAGGGTAAACTTGGCGAGGGCTTTAATTTTGAAATGAAACTTCGATTATTTTCTTAGTGTATGAAAATTAGAACAATTGTAGTTGACGATCACCGTATACTTAGAGATGGTATTAAGGCATTGCTTAGGGAAATGGAGAATATTGAGCTGGTGGGAGAGGCCTCGAATGGCCATGAGTTAATTCCTTTGCTTGGGAATTGCAATGTAGATCTTATACTTATGGATATAAATATGCCGAAAATGAACGGCATTGATGCATCTCGAGAAGCGCTTAAAATTTGTCCTGGGGTAAAAATAATTGTGCTCTCAATGCACGATGATATTGGATATTACGATTCTATTGTACAACTTGGTGTAGATGGGTTTTTGCTTAAGGAGTCAAACTACAGCGAATTGGAAAAGGCCATCGAATCTGTTTTTGATGGCCGCCCATACTTTTCTCAGGAGTTGCTATTAAAGCTGCTTAGGGTTAAAAAGGATGACTCGTCAGTTCAAATAACTCAGCGTGAAAAAGATGTCCTCCAGCTAATTTGTAGGGGTTTATCTACTGCTGAAATTGCCGATAAACTCTTTTTAAGCGTAAGCACCATAGAGAAACATCGTGCTGAACTGCTTGTAAAAACAAATTCACCCAATTCAACTGCACTTGCGGTTTATGCAATGAAAAATAATTTGGTCGATCTTTAAAAGGGTTTCTGATTAATTATTACCCTAGTTTTTGGCTGCCAACCACTCCTTGGCTTCGTCCATTGTACTGAACGATTTTATATCACGACCAGTAATTTTCATTAATCCATTGTAAACAATCTGTTGAAGTCCATTTAATCCAACAACAGCACTGGCTTTGACATAAGGTTTATTACCCTTTACAAAATTTTGGAAAAGATCTTTTATCTCGTTGCTAAAATGCATCCCACTTATATTTGTTAGGCAATAAAGGGATGCCAAAGGCTTAGTGCGAATATGATTAATGCTTTCTGATATAACTCCGTTAATCTCAGGAATATTTTTAAGGTTTGAAAAATCCATTTGGAAAATCATTTTCCCTTTATGGATAATTTGCTGCGTTCTTGCCATAAAAATTGGGTTTAAGGTAAAGGTTTTATTAAATATATGGTAAGATATTTCTTTATCAAATTTAGAAAATAAGCAATTTAAAACAATGGTTTTAGATTATTTAATTAGATCTTTTACTGCCCCCTTAATTGCATTCTCAATTTCGACAACTTTAAAGGGCTTCTGAAAATACTGATATATTAAATTTGCTTCAAGAGCCAACATAATCTCATCAGTTATTTCATAACCAGTAAGTATACAGAAAATTACATTTGGATACTTTTCCTTGGCAATTTTTATAAACTCCAGACCGTTCATGCCTGGCATTTTCATGTCGCTTATTACAATCCTAATATCAGGATTAAGTGATAATTCCTCAAGACCATTAAAACCTGATTCTGCAGTGATAATATTATACTTTTTGCGAAGCATTGTTTTAAAAAGCATGAGATTAATAGGTTCATCGTCAACGTATAACAGTTTTATCATATCGTTCATTGTTGTTGTAGTTGTTTTTAAGCGTTATTAATAAATGGATGTTGTTTTTCTGTTGTTATAAAGTTGTACCTGAGTTACAATACAATTATTAATTTCAATTATGCATTATTGATTTGTCTTCTAGACCTTAACATTTAACTAGTAATTACTATTACAGAGGTTTCTCTTCAAATTTATTGCTAATGTCAAAAACCTTTTCTATCGATTCAATGGTCAACTTGTCTTTATACAAAAAGTTTTCAGCTCCCGATTCAAGCATTGCTTTAACAGTATTAATGTCTTTCAAAAAGGAAACAGCAATTATTTTGGTATCACGATAAAGACTCCGATTAATTATTTGTGTTGCAGCAATTCCATCCATCTCAGGCATGTTCACATCCATGAAAATGACGTTGTAACGCTCATCTTTTAATGCCTTCTCAATCGCCTCTTTGCCATTTGTGGCTACATCTAGAACGCTAAGTTTAGCTCCAAGAACAGAGCGTATTAGCATAGTCAATGCTTTTGCAAATGTGGGGTTGTCATCAACTATTAGAACTCTATAGCTACTTAAGGTCATAATGTGAGTTTTTTTATGAAATACTATAAAGGCAATGTCAT
>PHDR01000365.1 GCA_002841035.1 Bacteroidetes bacterium HGW-Bacteroidetes-12
ACGAATGTTACCGTCAGATTTGGCAACACTTATTGCAGGCAGATATATTGAGTTTAAATTATATACATTTACTTTTTCAGAATTTAAAGAATTATATGAACTTAAACCAAAAACCAAAAAAAATCAAGAGGTTTTTGCTGAATATTTGAAATATGGAGGTTTTCCAGGTTTACATAATTTAACTTGGGAAGAAGAAGTATTAAGGCAATATCTTGGCGCAATATACAGCACTGTAGTATTAAAAGATGTAGTAGTTAGAAATAACATTAAAGATGTTTCAATTCTAAATCATATAATTAATTTTATTGCAAGCAATTGTGGCAATATAACTACAGCAAAAAGTATTCGCGACTTTTCAAAATCGCAAAACAGAAATGTATCTACTGATACTGTTCTTAACTATTTGCAATATTCCATGGGAGCATTACTTATTCATCAAGTCAAACGCTTCGATTTAATAGGGAAAAAGGTACTTGAAACTTATGAAAAATATTATTTGAGTGATACAGGGCTTGGTTTTTCTCTGATTGGAAATAATCCTTCAATGATTTCAGGTCAACTTGAAAATGTAGTTTTTATTGAACTATTATCAAGGGGTTACAATGTTTTTATTGGAAAAAATAAAGAAAAAGAAATTGATTTTATTGCTGAAAAAACCAACGAAAAAATATATATTCAGGTGTGCAAAACACTAATAGGTGAACGCATAGAAGAACGAGAATACGGTGCTTTTTCCGACATTACTGACCATTATCCAAAATATGTTTTATCTCTTGATGATTTTGGCTTTTCTACTAACAAAAATGGAGTTAAGTGGATGAATATTAAGGATTTTCTAGTTATGGGTCAAATACGTTGATAAACTTTTTTTAAATTTTAAAAAGAATACAATAAGCTAATAACCAACGGGTTAACCCGTTGGTTATTTCACAGGAACTATTTTTCTTTATAAATTATTCCTATTATTGCTCCAATAATAAGAGAAAGCACGAAATGACTTATTATCCAATATATTACAACAGTTGTTGCTATTGTCATATAAAAAGGCATTGTTATCAAACCTGAAAATGTGCCGATTAACCATATAATTAATCCGAAGCATATTCCTTTTTTTATCCCTTTTCCAGGAATTCCTTTGTAGAGCAGTGCGTACACAGATACAAATATTATCGCTGTTAAAAGTCCTAGCGAATTTATCCAAATCATATGATTTTGTATTGCTTCTGGCGTTTCCCATAAACGAGTAGGTTCTAGTTCATAAACCCAATTAAATAAACACCCACAAGTAAGCCAACCGTATGCTGTGCTTATTATCCATATAATAACACTCGCAATTAAAATTCTTTTTACATTCATAATTTGTTCCTCCTTTTAATTTTAGTTAATAATAATTTGTCTTCAAAGTTAAACTTTTTTTTTAAATTGCAAAAAATTAGCAGAAATTTTTTATAAATAATGAACAAGAAAGTCTGGAAATATTTAAAAATATCATTAATTACTTTATTGATAAGTATTATATTGATAATTTCAACAGCTTTAATAATTATTTTCTTTTATGAAGATAAAATAAAAGATGTTATTGTAAGCGAATTAAATGAAAATCTTAATACTGAAATAGTAGTTAAAAACATTGATTTAGAGCTTTTTAAGAAATTTCCTAATGCGTCAATTACTTTTAAAGAAGTAACAATTAAAGATGCTATCCCCGACTCCGTGAAGGGAGATTTATTTACAGCAAAAAGAATTTATTTATTATTTAGTGTGATAGATATTTTTACAGGAAACTATAATATTTCTAAAATAGAATGTAAGGAGGGTTTTGCTAAAATATTGATTTATAAAAACGGAAAAGACAATTATCATTTTTGGAAAGAGATAAATGACAGCATATCAGACAACCAGCGGGTTAACCCGTTGGTTGTTAATTTAAAGAAATTGATATTTAATGATATGGGTTTTTATTTTAAAGATTTTAAGAAAGCTCAGCAATTTAATGGTCTGATTAATAAACTATATTTCAAAGGAAATTTCAGTAAAGATATTTATGATATGTCTGTTAATGGAGATGTTTTCGTAAATAAAATTAGCAACAAAGACGATAATTTTATTAGTAACAATAGTGTTGAAATATCTTCTAATATTAATGTTGACAACACTACTAATAAATATACAATAACAGAAGGGAAATTGATTTTGGAAAAAATAGTATTTAATATTGATGGCTTTCTTATATATAATGATTTAACACAATTTATTGACGCAAAACTAACAGGGGAAAATATTGAAATTTTGACTGTAATTAATAGTCTTCCCGCCACGTATAGTGCTTATTTAGATAAATATAAAACAAAAGGAATAATACAACTTAGTTCTACTGTTAAAGGAGAAATAAAAACGGGAAAAATTCCTGAAATAAAGGCATTTTTTACATTGTCAGATGGTTATTTTAAAGAAAAAACAAGTAGGGAAAATGTGGGAAAAACAATTTAGAAAAGAGAGCTGATTATTTTTTAACTTTTTCTTATAAA
>PHDR01000366.1 GCA_002841035.1 Bacteroidetes bacterium HGW-Bacteroidetes-12
TTAACTCTAATGAGGATAGCAAAAAAGTAGTAACAACTACAATTAATAACGTGATATGTTTCTTAAAAAAATTCATTAAAATTCTGAACAACTTACAAATATCGTAAATCAATGATTAAAAACGAAAAATAGCTCTTAAAAGTATTGTTTCTTTTTGGATTAGATGCAAAAAGAGAAATTTTTCACATTTAGAAAATCAAAAGGGAAAAATTAAAAGGAATTAGCAATGGCAATAAAATCTGCTGCTTTTAGTGATGCACCTCCTATTAGACCTCCATCCACATCGGGTTTTGAAAAAAGTTCTTTTGAATTAGATGCATTGCAACTTCCACCATAAAGTATGGAACAATTATCTGCAATTTCATGCGTGTAATGTTTGCTTACTAGGGTTCTTATAAATTGATGCATTTCCTGAGCTTGATCTGATGTTGCTGTAACTCCAGTACCTATTGCCCAAACAGGTTCATAAGCAATGATTACTTTTTTAAAGTCAGTTTCTGACAAATGAAAAAGTCCGTTTTCTAATTGTGTTTTTACTCTTTCAAAATGATTGCTTGCTTCTCTTTCTGATAACTGTTCTCCACAACAAAAAATAGGTTGTAAATCTGAATGAATGGCTTGATTTATTTTTTTTGCAACCGTTTCATCTGTTTCATTAAAAAAACTTCTTCTTTCCGAATGTCCTATAATTACATAAGTTGCTCCAATAGATTGCAACATTGTTGCTGCTATCTCTCCAGTAAAAGCTCCCGATTGGTGTTCGGAACAATTTTGAGCTCCTAGCTTAATGGCTGAATATTTTAGTAATTGAGCCAAGGGTTGACAATACACAAATGGAGGATTTACTATTAGCTCTATACCATTAGAGATTGTGCTTTTCTTAATTTCCTCAATAAGGGTTATTGCTTCCTCAAAAGAAGTATTCATTTTCCAATTTCCTGCTACTATCTTTTTTCTCATTTCTCCTTTCACATTTCATATTTCATATTTCTTCTTTCTTATTTCACTCTCACTCGCGGATCAAGCAATCCATAAATAATATCCACTAAAATATTAACAATTACAAAAATTGTTGAAGTTAATAATACGCCTCCCATTACTATTGGTAAATCATATTTTGTAAGGGCATCATATAAAACCCAGCCTAATCCTTTCCATGCAAATATCATTTCAACAAACAAGGCTCCTGCAAGTAAACTTGCAAACATTCCTGAAACTGCAGTTACTACAGGGTTAAGTGCATTTTTCAACGCATGTTTAACTACAACCACAAAAAAGGACAACCCTTTTGCTCTGGCCGTTCTAATATAATCTTGCGACATTACATCCAACATAGAACTTCGTGTAAGTTGCATGATGGCTGAAATAGGTCTTATTCCTAACGTAAATGCAGGCAAAACCAAGTTTCGGAGTTTTAAAATTTCACCATTACCTAAATCATCATACTCAAATAAACTTCCTGTCATATTAAACCAATTAATTCCTGTTGCTTGAGGCAATGCATAACCTATCAACCAAGAAACAATTATTGCAGAGTAAAACGATGGAATTGACATTCCTAGAACTGAACCAAAAAGAAGTGTTTTATCTACCCATGTGTCTTTCATTAATGCGGTAATTACACCAAAAAAAATTCCAAAAAAAGTTGCAAACAACATGGCTGCAATAGCTAACACAGCTGTTTCGGGCAGGTAATCGAATAAGATATCTGAAACTTGTCTTTTGGTTTGATACGACCTTCTTAGATATGGTTTTTTAAAAACTAACACATTATCTTCTCCGTAAGAAAATAGTTTTGTATAATTATATTTGGTGTTATCTAAGTATAGGTAATGAGTTTCATCTAAACTATGTGTTGAAATTGGAGATAAATCATTCAAATACATTACAAATTGTGTTGATAATGTTTGATCTAGCCCTAAATCTTTTTGAATTACTCGTAATGATTCTTCATCAGCACGTTGCCCCATTAGCATACGAGCAGGATCTCCTGGTAACACATTAAATAGTAAAAACACAACCGTTATCACTCCTGCTAGCACTAACAATCCGTAAAGGATTCTTTTGAATATAAATTTAGACAATGTGTTTATTTTTTATTTGTAATACGTGTTTTTAACATCTTCATATATTGGTAAATCATTCGCATTCCATTTTGCTATTACTACACCTTTCTTTAATAGAACAATCCCTGGATTTGCTCTAACTATGGTTTTAAGTGTTATTCCATCACACGTATAAAAATCAAACATAGTTTGGTTTTGATGTCTAAACTCCTCAATATTAGCGTATGATGATGAAGACAATCCTATAAAATATTGTCCATCAGCAAAACATTGGTCAGCAAATGTATTAATTTTTTTAATGGGCGAGACAGCTGTTTTGGAAATATCATGAGCAACAAACAAATATAAATATCCTTCTTCGTTCATAAAGTCAGCTGTAAAATCATACTGATCTTCTCCAACAATAGTAAAATCAGTTATCGTAGCTTTGTCTCCTGCCTTAATTAATTTGGTAATTCTAT
>PHDR01000017.1 GCA_002841035.1 Bacteroidetes bacterium HGW-Bacteroidetes-12
AATGGTTCTTGAGCTGATATAGTATTGCAAACGCAAAACAAACCAGCAACGACTAATAAATTTATTAAATTAATAGATTTCATAAAACCTCCCCTTTTGAATTAATTAAATTACTGTAACAATAATAGGTGCTAACTGTCTTGTTGTTCCATCTGGCATTTTAACGGTTATGTTTTCAATGTAAAACTTTTGATTTCTTGACGCCCCTTTAATCATTGATTTACATTTGTCGTTTAATTTGTTACCCGTCACTTTTTCTTCATTTACAATTCCTGCTTTTGTTGTTGAAAATGCAAATGAACTAACGCTTACGTTTACTTCAAAGTCAAAGTTATCCATTTTAGCCTGAACCGTAGAAGCAGATTCGAATTCAACCTTTTTAATATTTGGTGATCCAGATTTACCAGATATCGATGATACTGGATCAGGGATTCTTTTAACTCTAAACTCTGATTTTCCTAAAGGTACTTTGTTTCCATTATCATCTGTCCCAGTAACAACAATAGTAACAGTTTTTGCTCCAGCTGGTGGTCGCATGTTATACCCTTTTGCTGTTTTAGATAACCCTGGTCCTGAAGCGGTAAAATTAGGCATAGGAGCTGAAACTGAAACAGGGTTATCTACTCCTATATAAAAAACATTCATTTTATCGGCAGCTACAGTTGTAGATGGTTTTCCGACTTCAAAACTATGGTCAAAAGGATAGATTTTTGGTCCTTTTTTAGTTTTTACTTTGATTATACCACCCCATTGATGAACACCAATAGATTCTTTAACCTTTAAGTATCCTTTTCCTGCTTCAACATTTTTTAATTGATACCATCCTCCATTTTTAAAATCTCCCCAAGAATTTCCTTTAGAACCTTTCATGATTTTAGCTTCATCCACTTCTCCGTTTTTCCAAGCAGTGCTATCTACTTTACCTATAAAAATTTCTGGATTTTGTGTGTCGTCATAAGCTGCTGTGAATATTTGAGCACTAAAAGAATCAGTTTCATTTAAAAATGCTTTTTTTGCGAATGCAAAACCATCTACTTTACTAAATGAAACAGAACCTGCATCAATATTTTCATAAAGTTTTGCAACAGCTTCCGCTTCTGCACTTCTAACATCCGATTGGAATTTAGAGAGAATGGTTATAACTGCTGCTAAAGGCACGTGGTAAAAATTCATTGACTCCCAATTTTTATCATCACCTTCACCTTTTTTTGGATCTTCCGTATCTAAAACAGCTAAAGTTTGTTTCATAACATCCAAAGCTTCTTTGTTATCTTTAAACAAATCTAATAATCCGTTTTGATAAGCATTTATTTTTTTTCGCAAATCAACTGCAGACCATTCACCATCTTTTGGTGAAGCAGGATCAGCTAACCCCATTTTTAATGTAGGAATATCATAATTATCTTTACTTTGAACATTTTTTATATGAAACAAACTCTCTTCAGCTCCTTCGGGAAGTTTATCTGTTTCTTTAATAAGCTGTTTTTTTAAATCAGCAATGTGTTGATATAAATCATCAGACATTTTTTTTACTGTATTTGCTTTGTCTCTATAAGGACCCGATTTAACAGGGTCGTCTTGTGCTGCACTAGCAAAGGCTGCATAATAAATTCCTGTTTTATCGGCAAATGATTCTGTTGAACTTTCAATACCAGTATTTACTACTATAAAGGCATCCAAAATATCTTTAGAAACGTTCATTGCTAATAAGGCTGTTAACACGAGGTACATCATACCTATCATCTTCTGCCTTGGGGGTAAATCTCCTCCACTCATAATTTTATAATTTTAAAAATTAGTTAAACAAAAAATAATTAGTTACGATTTCATGGCTGTTAACATATTGCCATAAACATTATTTAGGGCAGATAAGTTAGTAGATAATTCAGCAATGTTTTCTTTATATCGTTTAGTATCTTCAACCGAATCGGAAAGGTTTGTCATCAGAGCAGTTATTCCAGCATACATTGCTTTCATCGTTTCAGCTTGTTGTTGAGAACCGCTTAATTGAGATTCGTAAGATGCGTTTAAAGCTTCTAAGGTAGATGCCATTCTTTTTAGATTATCACCTGTTGCTGCACCAGATTCAGCAGCACTTGTTAATCCTGTTAATGCTTGAGACGCTTGTTCATAAGAACCAGCAAGTGTAGATACTTTAGAAGAAGCATTTTGTAAGCTAGAAGTATATTCTGCTGTTGCAACAGAAGCATCAGATATTTCTGATAATTTATTTGCATTTGTACTTAAGCTTCTTAATCCTTGTCCTAAACTTTCAATTAATTCTGGTCCAATTTTAGCATCTTCCAGCATTGTGTCTAATTGTTCTGTAACTGTTCCTTTTAATTTTCCGTGTCCATGCCCGTCTTCATCATCCATACCTGCTAATTCAGGGTAAGCCAACGTCCAATCTAGTGGTAAGTGTTGGGGTTCAAAAGCTGATACAAGGAAGATTAATGCCTCTGTACTTAGTCCAACAACAAGCATTGGTCCTGCTCCTGGCCAGTGCATAATTTTAAAAAGAGCCCCTACAATCACAACGGCAGCTCCTGCTCCATAAAGTATCCCCATAATGGTTTTACCTTTCTTGGTTTCAAATAAAAATTCAATAATTCCCATAGTGTTTAGTTTTAAAAGTTAATACAATTTTAGATAGGTTTTTAATTAATTATTTTGATTATAAGTTATCATCTTTTGCTCTTCCTAAGTAGGTCATAACACATCTAAATCCAATATAAGATTTAGCTGTATCTTGATATTCATAAGTTCTAGTTCCTGTTTGTAAATAATACCCTATATCTTTCCATGAACCGCCTCTAATCACTTTTCGTTTCAACACTTCAGGCTCTTCATCTTTTGCATCATATAAATAATCAGGATTCAAATCATGTGCAAAATTATAAGCCGATTCATCAAAAGCATTGCTAGTCCATTCCGCTACATTTCCTGCCATACAATATAATCCAAAATCATTAGGGTTATAAGAATTTATTTTTACTGTGTGGAAACCTCCATCATCAATATAGTTACCTCTCATTGGTTTAAAGTTACCTAAAAAACAACCTCTGGCATTTCTGATATAAGGACCTCCCCAAGGGTAAGGACTTAAATCTAAGCCTCCACGAGCAGCATACTCCCACTCCGATTCGGTTGGTAACCGAAAATCATTTACAGGAGGAGAACCTAATTCAGCCAAATGGGCATGAAGTAATCTTGTTCTCCAAATACTGAATGCAGTGGCTTGTTTCCATGAAACCCCCACAACAGGATAGTCATCATAAGCAGGATGCCAAAAATAATTTTGAGTCATTGGTTCATTAAATGAGTAGGTAAAATCATGTATCCAAGCCAGTGTATCAGGATACACATTAATTACATCTCGTATAATAAATTTACTTCTGTCTAAAGAAAAAGCATGTCTAGCTCCTTCTGGACCATTAAGTGCATCTCTGTTTGATCGTTTTGATGCACTTCTAAAATCTATCCAATAATAGGTGTAGTTTAATTTACGAGTATCTACTTCCCTTCTGTTCATATACCGTTCAGCAGGATTGTAATACATAGGTTCTAAAGCTTCTCTTATTTCTGGCTCATTCCACTTAACTTTAGCATACCAATCAAGAATTGGCTCATCGTATTCTTCTTCAAATTCATTTGTGGTGATTAAAAGCTCTTCTCTATCATCAGCTAAGATTTTACGGAAAATAGAATCTCTAACATGATATACAAACTGACGGTATTCATTGTTAGAAATTTCTGTTTGATCAATATAGAATGCTTGCACAGAAACCGTTCTGGTTTGAGCGGTAAGAGCATAAGGAACATCTTGATCTGATGGTCCCATGTTGTAGCTGCCCATGGGTATAAACAGCATTCCAAAAGGATCTGGTTGGTACCATTCCTCTCTTCCTTGAACACCAATTAGTTCGCCATTACCTTTACTACATGCATAAAGAATGACTATAGTCATTAATATTACTATTTTTTTCATTGTTACCTCCTTTCTTTTTCTTTTACCACTTATTTTATAAAAAGTGGTTACTATTCATCTTCAAATTATTGTTTTTGTTTTGAAGACGAGTTGCCTTAAACGTGAGTTTTAAAAAATGGTTACAGTTTTATTATAAAAATCTAACAGAACGATAAACTTCTCTTTTTGGTTGTTTGTGAATGCTTGTGCAATATTTAAGCATTAATTCAAAACTTCCACTGCTATGATCCCCTAAAGAAGATGTTGTTAAATCATACGCAACACCTAATTTTAAACCAGGGAAGTTAATAAAGTCGCCAATGTTAGCTCCAACAATAATTCCAATAGCGTCTTCTATTCTATAAGTAACGCCTCCCCATACCTTCATATTGTATTCCACCAAAACATTAACATCCAATTGAGTAGATGCTGCATCGGTTTTTGTTAAAATAGATGGTTTTAAAATCCATTTTTTATTATTATTTATATCCCAATCATACCCAGCCATTATATAATAATGACGAGCTTGTTCAAAGCTTAATGCTCCTACGCCAGCAGAATTCCCTGCGGCAGCATCTTCAACAGAAGATTGTGGGATGTGTAGGGTCGATATACCAACATACATTTTATTAGCTATAGAATAATAAAGACCTGCTCCAAAATCAAAAGTGGCTGCTGAAGTTCCTGCATTAGGAATTGATGGGTCTAAATTTGGATCATCTATTGCTATAAAATTATCTCCAAAAGATTTACTTAACATACCTGCCTCTATACCTATACCTAATTCTCCTGGTCCTAACTGCAAATGGTATGCATACGCCAGTTTAGCTACTAAAGATTTTTCAATTCCTAATTTATCTTGAAAAACAGTAAGACCAACACCATGTTTACTAAAACGAGCATCTGCACTAAATAAATGCGTTTGAGGATTTCCCTCAAAACCTGTCCATTGTTGACGTGTTAAAACAGTAGCACAAATACCTCCATTATGTCCAGCTGAACCAGGGTTGGTAGCTAATTTGTTAAACATATTTTGAGTGAATTGGGCATCTTGTTGAGCAAATAAAGTTATAGAACTTATTGCTGTTAAAGATAAAGAAAGTAATACTTTTCTCATACAATTATTGTTTAGTTGGTTTAATTATTAAGCTAAATTATTAAAAATGTTTGTCAATTAGTCGGCTAAGATAAATAAAATATTATAATATAAAAAAACTTTTTTAACTTTATTTTGTTAATTTCTTGTTGATAACTTGAAAAACAAGGAGTTTGATAAACAACAAAAAGTTAAAAAATTTAATTTTTCGTGTTAATTAAATCAATTTTTGAAATGTTTGCCACCACTTATCAGGCATTTCGTTATTGCTTGCTGTTTGGTAATCTTTATATGAACATGGTACTAATAAATGACGTTCGTATTTGATTTTTGAATGAATAGGATAAGGAATATCCATCCACCATCGGTCGCTTTTGTTGCTCTTATAAAAAATCAAATCATGTTTTCCATCCAATATTGTAACAACATACTTTGTATAATTTATTCTGCTTCCTATTGGGAAATCATTTTTTCTTGAATTTACTCCCTCCATAAAGTACCATATCATTTGGGCAACACAATGAACTGTTTGGTTGTTGATATCTAATTCTGGGTTCACTTCATAAAATCCGACTGAAGTAAGTTTATCGCTCATTCCTGCATAGCGTGCAAGTTGGCAAGCTTGTTCTCCATAAAATCCGTTTGGAGATGCATTCTTATTTGCTGGAGCTTCTGATTGTCGGACTGACGAAATATCAAAACTGACGAAATCTGCATTTCTAATAATAGGTTCTGCTTCTTCCATGTTTTTTTGGATTTGCCCTAATCGGTAAGCATCAAAGTAAAGTTTTTCTACTAATTCTACTTTTTCGCTAGAAACAAAATAGGATTGATGCCCAATATTTGCGTAATTAAATAAAAAGTTGGGTTGATGAAGAATTATTTTTGTTAAAAAATTGTTTGCATTTATTTCTTCTGTTGCTTCGTCAAAATTAAGGTTGGAGTCAATTGTAACCAAATTAACAGTTTGCTCTAATTGTTGGTAGGCTAAAAAATTGGCATAGGTTAAATCTTGGCTTCCTCCTATTATAATAGGTATAACTTTGTTTTTTATGAGGTATTCAATAATGTTGCTTAATGCAAAATAAGTATCATTAACAGTGGCTCCTATTTTTAAATTACCTAAATCTATTATTTTTTTTGCTCCTGGTGAAACTAATTTATATAGATGCTTTCTTATTAAATTTGGAGCTAGCCCACATCCTTTATTATTATAATTATTCCTATCTTCTTCAACACCAATAATAGCAATAGCGAAATCAGAAATAGCTTGTTGTTCTTCTTTATAAAAAAGAATGTTATGTGCAAAGTGATGTGCTTTATAATCAAAATTAAAGATTTCGTCCGATAATTTAATTGGCGAAAAATAGTCTGAAAATTCCATTATTGAGTTAAAAGTTTATAAAGTTGAAAGTTTATAAAGTCCAAAGTCCAAAGTTAGTTTTCTGCTCATCTATTCAACATTTAAAATTCAAAATTTCTCCTCACTTCTTTTTTTTCTTTGTTGGTGTTTTGGCTGCGATAATTTTTTCTACGTCTTCTAAAGTCATTTTTTCTACGTTGGTATCTTTTGGTAGTTCAATTTTTGTTTTTCCTTTTACGATAGTAAATCTTCCCCAACGTGCTTTTTGAACAGAAATACCTTTGTTTTCCCAATTATGTATGTATTTATCTTTTTCTTTTTGAAGTTTATCTTCTATTAAAGCTTTGATATCATCGTCCGAAAGATTATCAAAGTTATATTTTTTGCTTACATTAATAAACATATTGTTCCATTTAATAAAAGGCCCAAACCTTCCCACTCCTTTTTGAACGGGTAATTTGTTGTAATTTCCTATTGGAGCATCGGCTTGTTGTTTTACTTTAATAATTTCTATGGCTCTATCTAGGGTAATTGAGGTAAGTTCTTCTCCTTTTGGTATGGAAACAAATCCTTCTTTATACTTAACATAAGGGCCAAATCTGCCTTGAGCAACAATAATGTCTTCGTTGTTGTATTTTCCGAGTGTTTTTGGGAATTGAAATAGCGTTAGTGCTTGTTCTAAAGTGATGCTAGAAATGTTTTGATCGGGTAAAAGGCTTGCAAACTTTGGTTTTTCTTCGTCTTCCGTTTTTCCAATTTGAATCATAGGTCCAAATTTTCCAATTCGGGCAATAACGGGTTTTTTAGATGCGGGGTCTGTTCCAAGCAATCTTTCTCCGCTTGCTCTTTCAGCATTATCTAGGGTATTGGTAATTTGCGTATGAAAAGGAGTGTAGAAATCGGCAATCATATCCGTCCATTTTTTCAATCCTTCTGCCACTTCATCAAACTCTTGCTCTACTTTTGCAGTAAAATTATAATCCAACACTTTTCCAAAATTTTCTACTAAAAAATCAGTAACTACAATACCAATATCAGTTGGAAACATTTTTTTCTTTTCAAAGCCAAAATTCTCTTTAAGCGTTTGTTGCTTAAGTTCGTTGTTTTTTAATGTTAAAACAGCATAATTACGTTGCCCTCCATCCCTGTCTTCTTTTATGACATAACCTCGTTTTTGAACAGTTGAAATTGTTGGAGCATAAGTAGAAGGTCTGCCAATGCCCAATTCTTCTAATTTTTTAACTAAACTTGCTTCCGTGTATCTTGGTGGATGGTTAGAAAAGCGTTCGGTTGCTGAAATTTCATTCGCAATAAGCGTATCGTTTACTTTAACTGAAGGCAAAATTCCTTCTTTATCTTCTTCTAATTCATCATCATTCGATTCTAAATACACTTTTAAGAATCCTTCAAACAACAATACTTCGCCTTTGGCTAAAAATTTTTCTTTATTGTTAGAGTTTTTTATGGTGATGGTTGTTTTTTCAAGTTTTGCATCGCTCATTTGAGAAGCAATGGTTCTTTTCCAAATTAAATCATACAACCGTGTTTGAGCACTATCACTATTAATTGTGTGTGCGTTCATATAGGTTGGACGAATGGCTTCATGGGCCTCTTGAGCTCCTTTGGCTTTGGTTGTAAATTTTCGTACTTGCGAAAATTCTGCTCCATAAGAAGTTGTAATTTCTTTTTTTGCTGCTCCAATGGCATCATTAGAAAGATTAACCGAATCTGTTCTCATGTAAGTAATCTTTCCAGACTCATATAATTTTTGAGCAACCGACATTGTTTGAGCAACTGAAAATCCTAACTTTCTGCTTGCTTCTTGTTGAAGGGTTGAGGTTGTAAATGGTGCTGCTGGAGATCTTTTTGATGGTTTTTTTTCTAAATCTTCTATAGTAAATTGAGCGTTTTTACAACTATTAAGAAATGTTTCTGCTTCTTGTTTTGTTTTAAAACGATGTGGCAATTCTGCTTTTATTGTTGCTCCATCATTTGTTTGAAATTGAGCAACTACTTTATAGGCTGATTCGTGATTAAATTTTTCTATTTCTCGTTCTCGCTCCACAATTAAACGCACAGCAACAGACTGAACCCTACCTGCAGAAAGTGATGGTCTAACTTTTTTCCATAAAACAGGTGATAATTCATATCCAACTAATCTATCTAACACTCTTCTTGCTTGTTGAGCATCTACTAAGTTTGTATCAATTTTTCTTGGATTTTCTATTGCTTTTGTGATGGCTGTTTTGGTTATTTCATGAAAAACAATACGTTTTGTTTTCTCTTCTTTCAAACCCAACGCCTCTAATAAATGCCATGAAATTGCCTCCCCTTCACGATCCTCATCCGAAGCCAACCAAACCATTTCAGCTTCTTTAGCCATTTTTTTAAGTTCGGCTACTAATTTTTTCTTATCCGAAGGAATTACATAATCTGGTTTGAAGTTGTTTTCAATATCTATTGATATATTTTTTCCTGGTAAATCTCTAATGTGTCCAAAACTAGATTTTACAGTAAACTCTTTCCCAAGAAATTTTTCTATAGTTTTGGCTTTAGCAGGAGACTCAACAATAACTAAATTTTTTGTCATGCTCATATTTTTAAAATCATTCTGTGTAATTATAGAATGATTTTTTGAATTTAAAGGTGCAAAGAAATGAAATAATATTCGTGATTTCCAACTTTTATTCTTTTTTACCTAAAGTAAAACAGGTTTATTGTTTTTTTTATAGTATTCCATAGTTTAATTATATGTTTGATATTAAATTAATTACAAATAAATAGACATTCAATTTTTCAATAAAATTTAAGTTATTACTTTTGCGTAAAAAATATCAATGCAACAGAAAAATCAAATTACTATAATAGGGACAGGAAACTTAGGGGCTTCTATTTTAAAAGGTTTAATTGAAAGTAATTCGTTTAATTATTCTGATTTTACACTTACTAGAAGAAACACAGATAAATTATTGTTTTTTAAAGAAAAAGGTTGTCGGGTAACTTCAAATAATATTGAAGCAATAGCACATGTTGATATTATTATTTTAGCCGTTTTGCCACAAAAAATCAACGAAGTTTTACATGAAATTAAAAATTCCATTTCAGAAAATCAACTTGTTATTTCTGTAGTAACAGGCATAAAAATAAGTGAAATTCAAAAAATAATTGGCACATCTATTCCTATTATTAGAGCCATGCCTAACACGGCTATCGCTATAAGAGAATCTATGACTTGCATTGCTTCTTCTGAGCAATTTAAAAACCATATGCCAATTGTTCAACATTTGTTTGATAAGGTTGGTCAAACCATTATTATTAATGAAGAGCAAATGACATCTGCAACAGCTTTATGTGCTTGTGGAATTGCTTTTTTTCTTCGGGCAATAAGAGCTGCATCTCAAGGTGGAAATGAAATTGATTTTCATGCTAGCGAAGCTCTAAAAATGGCAGCCCAAACTGCTCGTGGTGCTGCAAGTTTATTGATTGCCAATCATTCTCATCCAGAAGATGAAATTGACAAAGTAACTTCTCCAAAAGGTTGTACTATTGCTGGACTAAATGAAATGGAACATAATGGGTTTAGTTCTTCTTTTATTAAAGGAATAACTGTTTCTGCTAAGCAAGCCAAAGGGCTGTATAAAGAAAATTAATATTCGTAAGGCAATACTTTGGAGTACTTATCTTTAGAAATAACTATCATGGAGTGCATATTTCTAATTTCTTCAATTTGTGATAATTTGTCTTTTACAAGTCGGTCAAATGCAGTAATATCTTTTACTATAATTTTCAAAAGATAATCCGCTTGTCCTGTTACATTATAACATTCCATTACTTCATCAATTTTACCTATTTGTTCTATAAAATTATTTATGGCATTATCTCGTTGTCGGATAAGTGAAATTTGCATAAAAGCACATAGTCCTAAATTAAGTTTTGATTCGTTTACTAAGGCGTGATAACTCTCTATAAATCCTTTTGATTCTAATTTTTTTACCCGTTCAAGCGTTGGAGCTGGAGAAAGTGAAATATCTTTCGATAATTGTAAATTGGTGATTTTTGCATTTTCTTGAAGTTTTTTAAGTATCTTCAAGTCTATTTCATCTAGTTTCATAATTTTAATGATTACCCTTTTCTTGAAGGCAATATTAGTAATAAATAATTGTTAAGAATTAGTTTAAGATGTTAAATTTTGATTAAAGTTTCAGTTCTACAATAGTTGATACAAAATGGGTTTACTTGGAGATGCATCGTTTTCAAAACTAGCTATTTGGATATTAAGTAAGTATTTACCATCCAGAATGGAGTTCGCTACAAAAATTAATTCTGAAATGGTTCTGTGAGCTTGCGTATTTTGTGGGTATTCCCAAAAAGCATGGTGTGCTTTTAGTTCTCCTCCATCTTCTTCTCTGTCAATAGATGGCGAATCTATTAACAAATGGTTGATGCCATTTTTGGTTAAAAATCGAACTGCGTCTTCTTCTATATAAGTTGGATTGGTGTTGGAATATTGCATGGTTTTTTTAGCTTCATCATTTGGTAGTGTTCTAATTATTATGGCTTCCGTATCCGTTGGTTGCCAAAGTTGTTTTACCTGTTTTAAAGTTATAACACTATCATTTTCTATTTTTTCAGGTAAAACAGAAATTACATCTGCCAAAAAGAAAAATGTTGTTAAGCATTGGTTAATGGTATAATTTTCTTTACTGATATGACCTACACACTCGGTATGTGTGCCATTTCCATGTGGATTAAAAAAAATATTTCTAAAATTAACGGCCCCACCTAAATTAACATCACCCACAAAACCGTTTTCCATTACGGGTGTAAAAGTTGGAGGTTTTACATACCAAGCGGTTACGTTTTTTGGAGCATTTATTAGAGGCAACGAAATATCTAATGGTTTAGATAAATCTATTTTATAATTTTTGTCTTGATGTGTTATGGTTGCTATCATTTATGATTGTTTTTACCACGAATATTTTTTTTTGCCACGAATGCACGAATACATCTTTTTTCATTCGTGTATTCGAGGCATTTTAAACATAAAATAAATCGGAAGTAATTTTATCGGCTAAAAATATTCCTTCGGGGGTTAAAGTTAGTTTATTTTTTGAAATAGTAATTAAATCTGTGTTTTTATAAGCGGCTAATTCTTTAGTAAAATAAGCATTAATTTCGGCAGAAAACGTATTTTTTATGTAGTGAATATCAACTCCCCATAAGGTTCTTAATCGGGTTAATACGTATTCATTATAAGCGGTAATTTCATCAATTATTTCTTCTTCAAAATAGGGTAAATTTTGATTAATTGCGTTTGTATATTTTGTGTTGCTTGATACATTCCAACTTCTTTTGTTTTTAACAAACGAGTGTGCCGAAGGTCCTATTCCTAAATAATTTTCTCCTTTCCAATAATTACTATTGTGTTGCGAAAAAAAACCTTCTTTGCCAAAATTAGAAACTTCATAATGTATTAATCCTGCTTGTTTTGTTTTTTCTAGCAATAGTTTAAATTGCAAAATAGCTTGCTCGTCAGCTGGAAGTTGGATTTGTTTTGTTTTAACCAAATGGTGTAAGGCTGTTTTTGGCTCAACGGTTAGGGTATAGGCAGAAAGATGGGGTATTTTTAATGCACTAAATTTATCGAGGTTTTGTTCCCATTTTTTTAGGGTTAATAGTGGGCTGTTATAAATTAAATCTATGGTAATGTTTTCAATTCCTGCATCTTGACTCAATAATATGCTTTTTTCGGCTTGTTGTTGATTGTGTGCTCGATTAAAAAATTTTAAATCCTCATCAAAAAAAGATTGAACACCAATACTTAATCGGTTTACTCCAATATTTTTAACTATTCTTAGCTTGTTATTGTCTATATCATCAGGATTACATTCAAGCGTAAATTCTATAGCTGAACTAAGGTTGTAATGTTTATAAATTGCATCTACAAGTTGTGTTAATTCTTCTTCAAAAAGCAACGAAGGTGTTCCTCCTCCAACATAAATAGTGGTTATTTTTTCGCTGTTGGGCAGTAATTCTTTTTTTTGCTGAATTTCCTTACAAATAGCATCAATAATCGCTTTTCGATGCGTTAGGTTGGTAGAAAAATGAAAATCGCAATAACTGCATTTTTGTTTGCAAAAAGGAATGTGTATGTAAATGCCCGCCATTAGGGTTTAATTTTGTGGTTTTGGGTATTATTTTGGGCTTGCTGAAAAAACATTTTTCAAGCAGTTAAAAGTAGTAAATTTCTACCAAAAGAACTATTGATGTTATAATTTAGATAGGGTAAGCACACGCTTTATTTACATATAAATTAATACAATTGGTATAACAATCAGAGTGTTAATATTTTGAATAAATGTGAACAGATATGCAGAAAACTAACTTTTAACTTTATAAACTTTCAACTCTAAGTACTCCTAAATACTCAAAGTACTTTATGAACTAATAGTTTTTCAGCAAACTCTATTTATTCAACACTATTCTAAAAGTAGTACCTTGTTCGTTTGATTGCTTCACAAAAATTTTTCCTTTGTGGTAGTTTTCAATAATTCGTTTAGATAAGGATAAACCTAAGCCCCAGCCTCTTTTTTTTGTGGTAAAACCAGGTTCAAAAATTGTTTTTTGCTTGTTTTTAGCAATTCCTGTTCCTGTATCCGAAATATCTATGTAAATAAATTGTGTTTGATTAATAATATAAATATCAATTTTTCCATTCCCTTGCATTGCATCAACGGCATTTTTTATAATGTTTTCCAATACCCAACTCAACAAAGAAGCATTAAATTGAGCAAAAACAGAAATAGATTGATAAAAATGTGTTGTAATTTCTACTTTTTTTGAAATTCTGACTTTTAAATAATCAACCGAATGATTAATAGTTTCGGTTAAATTGCTTTTTTCCAATTTAGGTTCGGAGCCAATTTTAGAAAATCGTTCGGTTATGGTTTCTAACCGGTCTATGTCTTTGGTTAGTTCTTTTATGGTAGATGATTCAACATCTTTGGTTTTTAAATATTCGACCCACGCCATTAATGAAGATAGTGGAGTTCCTAGTTGGTGAGCGGTTTCTTTCGCCATTCCAACCCAAACTTGATTTTGCTCCACTTTTCTTGAAGTGCTAAATAAATAATATGCAATAAGGATAAAAATGCCAATTATTCCAAACTGAAAAAATGGATAGTATTTTAATTGTTGCAATAAATCACTGTCTTTATAAAATATGTATTGCATATTATTATTAGACAATGTAATAGATATGGGTTCGTTTTGTCCTCTCATCTGTTCAATCATCTTTTCGAGATAGTTTGGAGTAACAACATCTTCTGGATTTAAATTTCCGTGTGCTATTATTGTTTGTTGTGTGCTATCGGTATAAATAACAGGAACAGAGGCTGAATTAACAACAATTTCAGAGATGAATGATTTAATTAAATCATCTAACACCCTTTTTAGTTCCGAAAAAATCTCAGAATCTTGATAGTATAATTTATGGTTCCAAGTTATTTTTTTGGTTACATGTATGCTTAAATCTATAGGATCATGAGTTTTTTTCATTGAATCGAGCTGCATCAACAAAAATCTAGTCGAATCAATACCTTTTTCAAATTTTATGTTTCTATGGTTTATAATTTTTTCATTTTCATCTGTTACTATTACAGGAATGGTTTCGTTTTTACCTATAATTTGAAGATAAAAATTAGTGGCATCTTGGTTTGTTGATGTAATGATTCTTTTGGTTGCTTCTGCCCAAATTTCAATCCGATTTCGTTCTTCTTTAGAAATTTTATCGAACAAGACGCCTGTCAGATTAACTAATGTTGCTTTATTTTGGATAGCTCCAGCCCATAATTTTACTTGCTCTCTTTCTTGATTTGCAATTTTACTTACTAAAATATTGGTGTACCAAAGTGAGGACAATACTATCAGCATTGCAATTGCAGCTAAAAGTAATTTCCATTGTTGTTTTTTAGAATAGATATTCAATGTTATTATTTTAACTTATGAAATTAGAAAACAATTGGCAGATATTTTTGTTTTTTTTTAATTAAAAAACCTAGTTGTAACCAAATAAGCATCTCAAAAAATAAGGAAAAATAAAAAGGCGATGAAAAAATATTATCTTTTACTAGTTTTAATCTAGAAAGTTTTATTTGTTCTTTTCAATAGTTAGTGATTCATTCCAGTTGAATTCTAATTCTTCTTTTTCTAACAATTCGGTATTAGCACTAAAAAAAACGTTTTCCCATGATACAAACATATCTCTTAATTGCATATCATTTTTTGATCCTCCAGGCATTCTTTCCCATACAATTGTTATTTCTTCTGATTCTTTTGGAGCAATTAAAATTGCTTCTGATTTTTTACTTACACAAGTATATAAATCATCGCTACTGCCAATTTTTGTTGCAACTCGCGATGGATAAACAATTAAATATTGATCGGATTTGTTTTTAATTTGAACTTTTAGTTTGGTTTGTTTGGAACTCTTTTCAACTATAGTTACAAAGCAATTAATGTTATTAAATGTAAAATCATTTTTGGCTAAGGGAAGTTTTGTTTCATCTACTTTAAAAGCCTTTTCTGATTCAGTAATTTTATAAAGTCCTGAAAAATTAAATTTAAAGCTTTTTACTTTAGTCATATCTACCCCCACACCATTAATTGTCCAGTTTTTGTTCTTATCAGGGTCAATTATTTTACTTTTTTCTGTAATACTAACTTCTTTTCCATTAATAGTAAAAGTGCTTTCTTGTGGATTATAAATCATAAAGCTATTTGTAGCGTTAGAAATTTTTAATCCAAATTTAATTTCTGTTGATAATCCTACAACATTATTGATTTTACAAGAATATCCACTGTTATCTATCAAAATATCATTGTAATAAATCTTAGCATAATTATCTTGTGCAAAAACAACATTAGTTATGTTAGCTATCAATACTATAATCGTAATTAGAATGTTTTTTTTCATGATTAATTTTTTTATTTTTTTAAAACTCCATTTTTATTTGCTTGTTTTATATAAAGTTCTAATGCTTTGGTCATTGATGGCGCCTCAGGTTGTGGAGCAGAAATATCGACTCTTAAACCTGCTTCTTCTGCTGCCTTACAAGTGGTTGAGCCGAAAACAGCAATACGTGTTTCATTTTGTTTGAATTCGGGAAAATTCTGAAACAATGATTTAATTCCTGATGGACTAAAAAATGCCAACACATCATAATTAACATCTTTCAAATCAGATAAATCACTACAAACGGTGCGGTATAGAACTGCTGTTTTAAAGTTAATATTTTCTTTTTCTAATGATGCTGGAATATTGGCACTAATAATATCGGAACAAGGAACTAAAAACTTACCTTCTTTATGTTTTTTTATAACGGGTATTAACTCTTCAAAAGTTTGTTTGCCAGTAAACACTTTACGTTTCCTATACAAAACATACTTTTGAAGATAAAAAGAAATGGCATCTGAAATGCAAAAATATTTCATTGTTTCAGGTACATTAAATCGCGTTTCTTCTGCTATTGTAAAAAAATAATCAATCGCATTTCTGCTTGTAAAAATAATAGAATCAAACTCTGTAAAGTTTATTCGTTGACTTCTAAAATCCTTAGTAGATATTGCTTCTATATGAATAAAAGGTCTGAAATCAATTTTTACTTTGCAGTTGTTTGCTAAATCAAAATAAGGCGATTTTTCTGTTTCTGGTTTAGGCTGGGAAACTAAAACACTTTTCAC
>PHDR01000367.1 GCA_002841035.1 Bacteroidetes bacterium HGW-Bacteroidetes-12
TATATTCAATTAGTGCATTTGTGCCAATTACACAAACACAATCGGACTTTCAGTCCGTCTTAAAACTATGGACTTCCAGTCCATAGTGGTTTATTTTTTAACTATTTTGTAGTTATTAACTAGTCGATAGAATATAGATGTTAATACATTGATATATTAGCTGAAGGTTAATTAGTTATTCAGTTTTGTTTTACGACATACTCAAACTTAGTAGTTCCGTAATACTGCGGAAATGTTTAGTTAGAGTGTAGTAAAAAATTAACCATTTTAATTTAAGAGACTTCCTTTTTGGAAGCCTCTTTTATAACATTTTGTGGGTACTAGTTTCCTTCAAAAAAGATTGTGTATTTTTATCCTTAATTTATTAGTTTTGCTTTATGCAGCAATCACATTTCATAGAAAGCATTAAAAATCCAGCTTTATTAGTTGGGAAAGTTGATGAATTGCTTTTGGTAACCAAGGAATTTCCTTATTGCCAAACTACATACTTAATGATGGCATTGTTGTTAAAAAACAACAACGACATTCAATTTGATGAATATTTAAAAAAAGCAGCAGTTTATTGTACAGATCGTTATCAACTTTTCACACAATTACACCAACCCAGTGCTGCTCCAACAGAAATAGTTTCAACACCTAATTTAACTCAAGAAGAAAAAAAAATTGAAAATTTATTGCCAATTACTGAAGCCGTTGTTGATGAAATTCCTATCGAGGCAGTAAACAAAAATAATCCCATTGCCGAGTTTGAGCATGAATACATCGCTCAAGCTATTAATAGTTCTATTCTGATTGAAACAACAAACCAAGCTGTTGATGAAAAAGAGGTTTCTGAATTAACAGAAGAATTAACTGAAATAGAAAAAAATGCTTTTAATTTAGAAACAGCACACACTTTCACTGATTGGATTTCATTTTTTAATCAAGGTAACGTAGAAAAATTACCTCCGAAAAATGAAGAAAAAACACTTGAAAAGACGAATAAATTTGATTTAATTGATAAATTTATCCAAGAAGACCCTAAAATTCAGCCGAAAAAAACCGAATTTTACTCTCCAATGAACATGGCAAGGCTGAGTGTGGTAGATAATTTAGACGTAGTGAGTGAAACGCTAGCCCTTGTCCACGTTGACCAAGGCAATTATCAAAAGGCAATTTTAATGTATGAAAAATTAAGTTTGAAATTTCCAAAAAAAAGAAGTTATTTTGCAACCCAAATTAAAAATTTAAAACAAAAACTAAAATAATGTTTACACTCATCACAATATTGGTTATCATAATATGTATTTTATTATTGCTAATCGTTTTAATCCAAAACCCTAAAGGCGGTTTAGACGCTGCGTTCTCATCAAACAACCAAATTATGGGTGTGCGAAAAACAACCAATTTTTTAGAAAAAGCAACTTGGACATTAGGTATTGCATTGGTAGTATTAAGTATTGCTTCCTCTGCTGTTAATCCAACAAGAACTGGTGGAGAAGAAACAACAGGCGATTCTAAAATTAAAGAATTAATTGACGAAAAAGCTGCTCCTGTTGCCCCTAACATGAATGGAGCTCCACAACAACAAACTCCTGCTCAACCAGAATAATTAGAGTCTGCCTGTAAAGTCAAACAAGGGGGCATGACCTCTTATCAAAACAATGATAACGAAAAAACAGAATTACTGGTAAACTCTATTTAGAAAAATAATTGAAAAAAGCAAGGATATTAATTCCTTGCTTTTTTTGTAAAAACAATGCTGAAAGACTATAAATATCATATTTGGCTACACGTTATTGTGCTAATTTTTGGCTTTACTGGTATTTTGGGTAAACTCATCTCCGTTAACTCTTATTTATTAGTTTGGTATAGAGTGTTGATTGGTGTTTTTTTTATAGGATTGTATTTTTTGATAACCAAACATTCCTTTAAAATTCCAAAAAAAATACTTATAAAAACTTTCTTTATAGGTGTTTTGATTGCCCTCCATTGGATTGCCTTTTTTGAAGCAATCAAACAATCTAATGTATCCATAGCTTTAGTTTGTATTTCTAGCAGTGCCTTGTTTACTTCACTCATAGAACCAATTTATTTTAAACGAAAAATTAAAAGCTATGAGTTTTTGTTGGGAATAGTAATTATTGTTGGATTGTATTTTGTTTTTAGTTTTGAATTTAACTATGTGTTGGGAATGATTTTGAGTGTTATTGCAGCAGCTTTGGGTTCGTGGTTCACAGTATTGAACGGACTTTTAATTAAAGAATCAAATGCTAAAACAATTTCTTTTTATGAATTGCTGGGGGCTTTAGGTGTGGTTTCTATTTATTTGTTGATTACAAATTTTTCTGATTTCAGTAAATTTTTAGTGCCTGTTGCAGATATTAAATGGTTGCTCATTCTGGGAATACTATGTACTGCTTTTGCATTTATTGTTTCTGTTGAGGTAATGAAAAAAATTTCACCATTTACGGTTGTAATATCAGTTAATTTAGAACCTATTTATTCTGTAATTATAGCTGTTTTAATTT
>PHDR01000368.1 GCA_002841035.1 Bacteroidetes bacterium HGW-Bacteroidetes-12
TCGTATTCTCTTTTTTTGGCACTCCATAGGAAATAAATTTTTAACATCCCTTTCAAATATGTTTTCCAATTTGAATTTAACCGACATGGAAACTTGCTATAAATTGGTAAGAAGTGATATAGCCAAAAGTTTAACATTAAAAGAAAAGCGTTTTGGTTTTGAACCTGAGCTTACAGCAAAATTGGCAAAAATTCCGAACATTAGAATTTATGAAGTAGGCATATCTTATTATGGCAGAACCTATGAAGAAGGCAAAAAAATTGGCTGGAAAGATGGGTTTAGAGCTATTTGGTGTATTTTGAAGTATAATATTTGGGAGAAATGAAACTTTTTAGTAATCCATATTATGCAATACTTATTGTTGTTTTTACTGCAATTATCATTGATTTAAGTTTTCAAAATTGGAGTAAAAGACATCGAGTAATTGAGCATGATGTGCATAGTTATTATTATTATTTACCAGCCTTTTTTATTTATGATGATTTAAAAGTAGAAAAAGATGACTATTACCTTGTCGAAGATAAGTTCTATTATTTTTGGAATCAACCTGACGAAAACGGTAATAAAGTGGCAAAAATGACTTGTGGTTTATCAATTTTGTATTCGCCATTTTTTTTCATTGCCCACGCAATTGCATTAGTATTTAATTTAGAAGCTTCTGGATTCTCTGAAGTATATAAAATTCTTTTGCTTATTAGTTCTATTTTCTATCTTTTAATAGGACTAATAGTAACAACCAAAATACTTAAATTATTGAGATTCTCATCAATAACTATTTTTATTTCAATATTACTTTTAGGATTAGGAACAAATCTATTAGCTTATTCTTCGCAATCTGCTGTTAATTCTCACGTTTACAGTTTTTGTTTATTTACAGGATTTATTTATAATACAATTGTTTGGTTTAAAAAACCAAATTTGTATAGAACAATTTTACTCGGACTCTTATTTGGATTAATAACACTAATAAGACCTTCAAATGGATTAATTGTATTGTTTTTTATTTTTTATGAAATTTCATCTTTTTCGGAGATAAAACATCGGTTTTTATTTTTTATAAGGCATTTCGGAAAAATAATTGCCATTGTGGGCTTGACATTTGTTGTTTGGATGCCTCAATTTTGGTATTGGAATATGATTTCAGGAAATTGGATTTATTATTCTTACAGGAATGAAGGATTTTATTTTTCCGACCCTAAAATTATTGAAGGTCTTTTTAGTTTTAGGAAAGGTTGGTTGGTTTATACTCCGATGATGGTTTTTGCTATTTTTGGGTTGTTTTTTTTGCCAGAAAATATTAAAAAACTAAAATGGTCAATATTAATTTTTACCATTATTAATATTTACGTTGTGTTTTCTTGGTGGTGTTGGTGGTATGGAGGAACTTACGGACAGAGAGTTATGATAGAAAGTTATGCTTTACTTATAATTCCTTTAGCGGCTTTTGTAAAATGGGTTATGGATAATAAAATTATAGTTAAGAGTTTATTTTTTATAATTTGCATTTTCTTTATTTGGTTAAATATTTTTCAGACGTATCAATTTGAATATAAGGCTTTACACTATGATAGTATGTCAAAGAAACTTTATTTTAAACAATTTGGTAAATTAACTCCAATTCCAGATAGCGACAAAGACATTGATTGGGTTGATTACGACAAGGCTAAATTTAGCAAAAGAAAGTTATAAGTTAATTAAATAAAATTTTTCTGCATTAATTTTATTGGCAGTGCAATAAAGTTTATTATCAATAATCGTTATATATTTTTCGTTAACTCCTTTTAATATGAGGCTATCATTAGGTAATTGAATAAACTCAAAAATTTGATTTTTAGTTATTTTTTTTGCATCATGTTTAATAGAAAAGTCGGTAGGATTTATTGAAAAGAAATTGCCATTATCAGCTTTTATTGCTATCTGTTTCTTATTTAATTTAACCATATTAAAAGTTTCCCATATTTGTGCGTTTTCTTTATCAGCTAACACATTGTTTTCAACATCTTTTTCAGCTGATAAAAACTTATTATATGATGATTTTATCTGAACTATATTTGGATTTTTAATATCAGAAAATAATTGAGTGAAATGTGTTATTCCAATATATTTTTTATCAGTTTTTAAAAATGAAAACCAAAATTTTTCTTTACTCATAGATTCCCAATCTATAATAGTGTATCTGTATTGATATGATAAAACCAAAGAATAATAAATAAAAAATGGACTCATTATCGGAATTAGCCAACTAAATTTAATTTTTTCAGTGATAAAATATGACAAAGCAAGCATTAACCCTAATACGGCATAAAAATCAACATACGATCTTTGCCCTAAACTTGCTCCATACCACCAACACCACCAACTTGCAATAATGAATGTGTTGATTAATAAAAAAAAACAAAGAACTATAAACTTAAATTTATTTTCAATAAAAAGATAAATTAAACCCAATAATGAAACCAATACGATTGGAGTATATACGAATAACCCTTTTTTATAACTAAAAAGAAT
>PHDR01000018.1 GCA_002841035.1 Bacteroidetes bacterium HGW-Bacteroidetes-12
CCGCAGATTTACTTTTTTTATCTAAAGTTGTTCTTCCTTTCCTTACTAATTGCTGTATAGTTGGCATATTATTTTATTGTATTAGTTAGTATCCCTAAAAAAATGGAGTGCAAAAATACAATTAATTTTTATATAAACAATAGGTTGTTAATTTTTTTAGGTAATAATTTGTTATGCTATTTTTAGAATAAAAAAAACATAGGTTATAAATCAATTTATCAAGCAATTAAGAAAATTTAAGTTGTCGAAATCCATCAAACTTAATGTATATAATGTAGAAAAAAAATAGTCATGAATAAAAATTTATTCATGACTATTTTAAAAATTTATTATTTTTTAATCTAAAAAATCTATCTAATTAATGAAAGTGTTCCTTTTTCAAAATATTCTTTACCATCAACACCTTTGGCTTCAATAATATAAAAATATGTACCATCAGGGACTTCATTTCCAGATAAAGTTCTTCCGTCCCACTTTCCATTCACATTATCCCATGCGAACATTTTTTGTCCCCAACGGTTAAATATTTCTCCTTTTACTTCAATCAAGTTTTCTCCAAAAACAGAAAAGAAATCATTACTTCCATCTCCATTAGGAGTAAATACATTAGGTATTAGTATAGATGATTCTCCAAAAACATCTATAATTACTGTTGCTGTATCTGAACAAAATCCATCAGTAACAATTAATGTTACCGTATAAGAACCTAGCGTATTATAAGTATGAGATGGTTGGAACACTGTATCCGTGGCTCCATCTCCAAAATCCCAAGCATAACTTACTCCTGAGCCTGTAGAGCTCCCATTTCCAAAGAAAACTACTAATGGAGCTGGACCAGTTGTTAATGAAGCATTTATCACTGCCTGTACCCCTCCAACAACAACCGTTACGGAATCAATTCCTGACGAACACGTTCCTGTTTCATTAGCATAAAAGGTAAAAGTCCCTATTGAGGTTGGATTAATTGAAAGTGGGCTTCCTGTTCCAATAACTATTGTACCAGCAGCATCACTATACCAAGTAATCGTTCCGTTTCCGCTTCCAGTGGCTGATAATACGATTGGAGAACCAAAGCATATAGGTAAAATAGAATTAACACTAATCGTTCCAATAGGGTTCACAGTTAAGATGGTAGATATAATGCTATCACAACCTAACGAAGTAGTAAGTGAATCATAATAGGTACCTGCTACTGTTTGAAATGCTCCTCCTAATAAAATACTATCTCCTTGACATATTGCAGCATTCCCAGGTGTTACTATTGTTGGATTGACAGTAAGTGTAGTTGTGATAACACTATCACAACCATTTATTGTTGTGAAACTATCTGTATAAACACCACTATTTGTTTGGAATACGCCTCCCAACAAAATACTATCTCCTTGACAAATTTGAGCTGTTTGTGTAATTAAAAATGATGGATTTATTGTGATTTGAAAAGAATCTACAGCGGCAGCACAACCTCCTGATGCAGCAAGATTATTATAAACCATGTATGTTCCAGCTGAGCTATTTGTTAAGTCTAACTCTCCTGTTGTTGAACTTATAAATACTAATCCAGCAGGAGTAGCCGTAAATGTTCCTGCAAAATTATTAGGACCAAATACTGGTAGTTCATTTGCATCTCCTTGACAATAAGGAGAGTTATTATAAGCAAAAGTAGCTCCTGGAGCACTGACAATATTTACAACCATAGAATCTATTGATGGACATGGATTTCCTGCAGATGTTGTATTATAATAAACGGTATATGTTCCTAAACCACTTGCAGATAAATCAATTTCCCCAGTTGTAGCATTAATTACTCCAGGTGCAGTTATCGTAAATGTTCCTCCAGTTGTTCCTGTTATTGCAGGGGTTGGATTTGTTCCTGTTAAACAAAATGTTGAAGGAGAGTAGTTAAACAATGCTGAATCCACTTGAAGGATTTCAATTGTTGTCGAATCCAATGCAGCAGCACAACCTCCTGCGGCAGCAATGGTATTATAAACAGTATAAATACCTGATGAACTTGTTGATAAATCAATAACACCAGTAGATGTGTTTATGGTTAACCCTGTTGCTGGGTTTGTTGAAAAAACTCCACCACTTGCTCCTGGTCCAAATGTAAGAATAGGATTGGTTGCATCTTGGCAATATTGAGCAGCATCATAATTAAAACTAGCACTTGGTGCTGCTGTTATCGTAACCTGAACTGAATCTATTGAAGGACAAGGATTCCCTGAACTTGTTGTGTTATAATAAACCATAAAAGTACCCAAACCACTTGTGATTAAATTAATTTCACCTGTAGTTGCATTTATCACTCCTGGTGTTGTTATCGTAAAAGTTCCCCCCGCAATTCCTGTTACAGTTGGTGTTGGATTTGTTCCTGTAATACAAAAAGTAGTTGGAGAATAAGTAAACGAAGCATCGTCAAGTGCTGTTATAGTTACAGTTGTTGTTGCTATCATTTGAGGACAAGTTGGTGTTGCTGCTACTGTAAATGTTACGACATATGTTCCTGCTGTACTCAAACTTGGATTAATTGCTCCTGTTGATGGATTAATGGATAATCCTGCTGGTAATGCGGTAAAAGTCCCTGTAAAAGTCCCTGTATGTGTTACTGTTTGTAGTGTTGTTATATTATTACAAAAAGGACCATTATAAGTAATGGTATCTTGTTCACAAATTGGAATTACTGACAATACCCATGGGGAAAAAGTAGTTTGACCAACAAAAGGACCAGCTGAACCGATGCCTGCTGTTACGCCAGGATTACCAGGCAATACTGGTGCATCCCAAGCTGTTCCATTCCAATGTTGCGTTCTAACATTTCCTGTTGGATTTATTGTTGTATTTTCTACCCCTCTATAAGAGAAAGTTAGGTTTGCAGAAGTAGTATTAGCTGCTCTAATATCCCAAAAACGATCGATGGCAAATTGAACTGAATCGGCAAAGTTGAACATATTAGTAACTGGACCAACATTGGTAGCAGCTGGTTTAGGAAAGTTGGGCACATTTGTACCCCAAGTTGATGTTTGTAAATCTGTATTATTTACAGTAGTTTTATTAAACGTGAAAGGAATATAATCGGTTAAATTGCCTCCCACACCAAAAGGCACTACGTAATTACCAGCGTTAGTGCCTGTTACCCATTTCACATAATTGTATTGATTTTCGGAGCTAATATGCCCTGCATTTCTTACAATACCACTCGTATTGTTTTGATTTACAACTACATATATAGGTGTTGCTGCTGTTCCTCCGTTTAACACAGTTACCGCTCCGTTTAATATTAGGGCGTTGTTTTGTGATTTTAAGGTAGAGGATAACAACAATCCCATAAAAAAACATACGGCAAAAGATAATAACTTTTTCATTTCATTATGATTTTAAATTCTACTTGTAATTTCTAAAGAAATGCAATTAGAATAATTATTTATTGTTTTCCAATGCTTCTACTCTTTTTTGTAATGCTTCTATAATTGCTTGTTGCTCTTTTATTGCTTCAACTAAAACGGGTACTAAAAGTGTGTAACTTAAAGATTTAACCTTATGAACATTATGCTCTCTTGACATCCCATTATCCATCTCTCCTGGTGTTGAATATAAATTTGCTTCCCTCACAATATATGGGAAAACTTTTTCCACTTCTTGAGCAACAAAACCTACTTGCTTTGTTTGAGTATCTAATCCTAATCCAGGAAAATTGGTGTTATCAAAATTGTATTCTACTCCTCTTAACTGCATCACTTTATCTAAAGCTCCATCAATTGTAACAATATTTTTCTTTAGTCTTTGATCAGATATGTTTTGCCAAGCAGTAGTTCCCCCTGCCCAACCATTAGAAAATAAAGCCCATCCTGTTGCAGCAGGTGTATTTCCACCCACAAAACCAGCAAGAACTCCATTACCAGCATTACTATTAGAAAAACCCTCTACTCCAGAAGCTGTTCCAGCAGCATTCATTGCTAATCCCATTAAACCATTAGCGGCTAAAGTTGTACCACTATAGTTTGTTATCCCAAACCAACCCCTACTACCATTTCCTGCATTTAAACTTTGAGCTCTTGCTATTGCATCTGTAGTGTTATTAAAATCCCACATGGTATGAAATTGAGAAAGAACTGTGTTGTAACTATAATGAACACTAGTAAGAGGAGTAGTAGTTCTAATCCCAATATCCCCATTAGCCTCAATGGTCATTCTTTCCAAATTATTGGTTCTAAATTTAAAATCTGCTGCATTTGTTGGTCCAATAAAATTTGCAGCCGCAATACCTGCATTACCAGTGGTTAACCACGCAGCTTGTATAGAAGTTACCGGACCTCCTGAGCCAGCAGTACCATTTACTATAACATTTCCATTCGCATTAAATGTTGGTGTAGTCAATGTCCATGACGGCCCCATAGGTCCAACAGGTCCCTGAATACCTTGTGGACCAGCAGGACCTTGTGGACCAGCAGGACCTTGTGGACCAGCAGGACCAGTTGCTCCAGTAGCACCAGTTGCTCCAGTAGCACCAGTAGCACCAGTTGCTCCAGTTGCTCCAGCAGGACCTTGTGGACCAGCTGGTCCTGTTGCGCCCGTAGCACCTGTTGGACCGGCAGGGCCTTGTGGACCAAGTGCCTGAACCCATTGTGTTCCATCATAATACCAATATCCTACAGCTCCACCTGTCATTGCTGCATTTGTATTATATACTAAAAGGCTTGTTGCTGGAGCAGGAATAGTTACCACATCTGTTGTTGATGTTAGTGCTACCCTTGGCACTAATAATCCTTTATTAGTAAAATCTACATCTAACCCAGCTGAATTATTTGGTAATGCTCCTGTGGTGTTTATACCCACATTTTGAGAAAAACCCAATGCTGTAAATGAAACAAACCCTAGTGTTATAAAAACTTTTTTCATAATTGTTATATTTAAAATTGTAAAATTATTTTAGTATTTTTTATCAAATGTAATTCAAAAAAATGATATTGTCAAATTATTAATACCGATTGGATATTCAATATAGTCCAATCTGCATTTCATTTGATTAGACTATTTTCATATTCCATAGGCATTAACCATTGTAATTAATATTTTAGTTTTGACTAAAAATATTAATACAATTGATATAACATAAATCTTAGACGTAGTTAATTTTGAATTGGTTGCATCTAAAAACAGAAAAAAAAGTTGTGTAACTTCTTTTTCTGTTTTTTTCTTAAAAATTACTACTTAATTTTTAAAAAACTTCTGATTTACCTTACCTTCATCTAACAAGATAAAATAGACTCCATTAGCTAAGAAAGAGATGTTAATTATTTCCTTTGTGTTTGTAATGGTTGAAATAAAATGTATTTTTCCTAGTACATCAACTATTTTAATTTCTTTATTTTTAATAGTAGATGTGGTTAGCCCTTCAATTGTTAATTGATTGGTAGCTAATGTAGGATAAATTTTAATTCCTGCAAGAGCCAATTCATTAATACTTGTTACAATTACGTTTACGGTTTGAGTAATAATGTCTGTTCCACAGCCATTGGTAACGGTTAAGGTTACAACATAATTTCCTGAAGTAGTATAAGTATGAACAGGATTTTGTTGAGAAGCTGTTGGGCTGCCATCACCAAAATTCCAAGACCATGAGGTAGCTCCTGTTGAAGCATCGGTAAAAGTTACTGTTCCTGCATTATCCACAGAGGTAAAGGCTGCAATTGGTGTTTGTAAAATAGTTACATTAATGGTTCTAGGCGAACTGCTTCCACAAATATTATCGGCAGTAACGGAAATAGCTCCAGAGGTATTGTCATTAATTACGTTAATGCTATTTGAGGTGCTTGATCCTGTCCAACCTGTTGGTATTGTCCAAGTATAAAGCACATTTGGATTATTTACAACGGAATAAGTTGCAGACACATTAGGACAAATAGAAGTGCTTCCTGTTATCGCACTTGGCATTGCAGGCATTCCTACCGCAGTTATGTGTGCATTGTCTGAAAAAGTAACTGGTCCATTTCCATCATCAACAGTTAGTGTTACGGCATAAGTACCAGGTGTATTATAAACAACTGTTGGATTTTGCATGGTTGATGATGTTGGTGTTCCTCCTGGAAAGCTCCACAACCAAGATGTTGGCGTTGATCCTGTGGTTAAGTCAGTAAAATTTACTGTTGTTCCTGCACAAATGTTGGAAGGAGAGCCTTGAAAGTTAGCCACCATAGAAGTTGCTAGGTTGTTCCATTTCCACATACCATCTTGAGTAGCACTTGTATTGAACCAACCCGACCAACCAATAGAAGGTGTTTTAAATTCAACATACAAATGTTGTGCATTATCAATAATGTTCCAAGTTTGTCCACCATCTTGACTAAAAGACGAACCAGCAGGATTTGCTCCAGTGCTAAACGCAATGTTTGTTCCTTCAATAAAACATAACCCTGTTGTAAACACAGTTCCTGTTGTGGTTAATTGAGTCCAAGTTGAACCGCTGTTTGTTGATTTATAAACTAACCCATTGTTATCTATAATTAAACCTGTTGTTGCTGAGGAAAAAGAGAGCACAGCAGAAGAATTTGCATTTATTGCCCCTCCAAAATCAACTACTGGAGTTTGATATACTTGCCAGTTTATGCCTCTATTTGTAGAATGATAAATTCTACCTAAACTTGTTGTAAACCAAACATTATCGCCTATCACTTCTATTTGGCGAACATAACCAAATTCATTGGCATTTAAAGGGTTAGGAATGTTTGCTGCGGGCACTGGAGTCCAAGTAGTTCCTCCGTTGGTTGTTGTATATAATTCAAACTCTCCGTTAATAGGATCTCCTTGAGCAAAACCAACATTAGCATCCCAAAAATGAACCACATTAGTAAATGAAGCCGCATTGTTATAGGTCGCTGTATTTTGTCTTGTCCAAGTTGTGCCACCATTCGTAGTTTTCCAGATACCACCCGTTTGCCCTGCAGCATTAGGATAAGCTGCTAACCACGCTGTGTTGGCATCAAGGGCATGTATCATAGCAATACCTAAATTGGCATTTCCAATGTTAATTGTACCAGGGGTCCAAGTTGTGCCGCCATTGGTAGTTTTAATAAATTCTTGCACGTTTGCATTATTTCCAGAACCATCAAAAGCTTTCGCCCAAACCGTTTGTCCATCAACAATAGAAATATGGTCAATACCTCTTGCAGCTGTTGAAAACCCAGAATTTTGAACTATCCAATTTCCGGTAGGTTGTAAAGTAACTGTAATATAACCTGTTTTAGTTAATTGTTGAGTGCTTTGAGAGTTAGTTACACTTAATGTAACATCATATACTCCAGCGGTTGAATAGGTAATAGCAGGAGGGGTTTGCCCTACAAAAGAAGCAGGAGTTCCGCCAGGAAAAGACCATGTCCAGCTAGTTATTGGATTTCCTCCGTTGGCCGAACCATCAGTGAATGTAACAGTTTGTCCTTCAAAAATAGAAGTTGGAACACCAGTAAAAAGAGGAATAGGATCGCCAGTTACGGTAGATTGAACACATTGCAGGGCTGCCAACGCATTAATTCTTGGACCTATATTTTGATTTATATTAACACCTGTGGTTATAAGACAATTTAACACTTGAGCTGGAGTAAGCGATGGATTTAAACTTAACATCAACCCCATTAAACCTGCGGCAAAAGGAGAAGCCATAGATGTTCCGCCCATTTTTCCATAATTGTTTCCTCCGGTGGTATATACGGTACTTAACAAACCTCCATTTGAAAAGCCACCAGGAGAAGCAATATCTACATAGGGAGTAGCTCCATTAAAGTTAGAAAAACTAGACCGATTATCATTTGCATCAACAGAGCCAACACCAATTACATTAGCATAAGCGGCTGGATACATTAAGGTTGAAACTCCATCATTTCCTGCTGCTGCAACAAAAATAATATTTGGAAATGAGTTTATTAATGTTTGCCATGTGGCACTTTGACCAGAACCACCAAAAGACATATTTATAATATGAGCTCCATTTTGAGCTGCCCATTGCACTCCTTGAAAAGTATGTGTTAAACCAGCATTTGTACTAGCACTTTGGCGAGTTTTAACAGCAATTAGCTCTGCATTTCCACCCAAAGAAGCAATACCAATTCCATTATTAATATCTGCTGTTGCTAACCCTGCAACGTGCGTTCCGTGCGACCACCCTTGATTTGATGCAAATTGAACGGGTGGTGTTGGATCATTATCGTTATCTGCCACATCTCGTTGAGCAAAAATAGTATAATCAGTGTGATTAGCTGCTACGGCATTATCAACAACGGCAATTTTAACAGAGCTACTTCCTAAGGTAATGTTCCAAGCATTTTCTGAACCTACTAATGTATGATACCATTTATTTGTGCCTGTGTGTTGTGGATCATTCGGAATAAAATCAGGATAATATAAAGGAACTTTTTCTGCATATTCTACCTCTCCTAATTGTTGTAATTCTTCAATTAACAAATCAACTTTTGAGAAATCGGAAAACGTAATTTGATAAATTTTCATCAATTCCTGTTTTCCTGTGTAATAACTTGGACGTTCAAAATTAACTATTTGATAATTAGAAAGTACTTTTGACAGTTCGGGATAATTAGAAATTTTTTCTTTTTGACTAAAAGAATGTTCATCTGTTCGATGAAGCTCTACTTGCTTAACAGCTACGAATTTTTTTAATTTTAAAAAAATCTGTCCGTCAATATAATCACGTTGATGTGTTTGAGTAAAAGCAACATTTATTATTAAAATAGTGCTAAAAAAAAGGATAATTTTTTTCATAAGTAGTTTAAATTTATAAATTTATCCGATAAAGATACAACTATTATCGATAAACATTAATTTTATAAGAATTATTTTCTAATTAAAATTAGAGCTATGATTGGAATGCTACGTTTTAAATCAAACTCCACTTTAAATAACCAAAAATAGAAGTGCTGCTTTTTTATCAACATACCTAAAAATAGATAGTCAATATTGGTATTTTTGTGTTTCCAACTAAAATTAAAACCATTTATTAGTGAATTACCTTAACGAATTAAACACTCCTCAAAAACAAGCTGTTGAAACAACCGAAGGTCCTGTGATGGTTATTGCTGGAGCAGGCTCAGGAAAAACAAGAGTTTTAACTTATAGAATTGCTCATTTAATAAACAAAGGGGTTGATCCTTTTAACATTTTAGCCCTAACCTTTACCAACAAAGCGGCTCAGGAAATGAAAGAACGTATTGGTAAAATTGTTGGTTTTTCGGAAGCCCGCAATTTATGGATGGGTACTTTTCACTCGGTTTTTGCTAAAATTTTGCGTGCCGAAGCTGAAAAAATTGGTTATCCCAGAAATTTTACAATTTATGATACGCAAGACTCAAAAAATCTTATTAAAACTATTTTAAAAGAATTGCAATTAGACGAGAAAATATACAAACCCAACTTGGTTTATAGTAGGATTTCAACAGCAAAAAACAACTTAATAACTCCTTCAAAATATTGTGCCGATACCACCATTCAAAGTGAAGACAGGCAATCTGCAAAACCTAAAATGGGTGAAATTTACACCATTTATGCAAGTAGATGTTTTAAATCTTCGGCTATGGATTTTGATGATTTGCTGTTTAAAACAAACATTCTTTTCAGAGATCATTTAGATGTGTTGCATAAATACCAACATCGTTTTAAGTACATTTTAGTAGATGAGTATCAGGACACCAATTTTTCTCAATATATTATAGTAAAAAAACTGGCAGCCGTTTTTCAAAATATTTGTGTGGTGGGCGATGATGCTCAAAGTATTTATGCGTTTAGAGGAGCTAACATTCAAAACATCTTAAATTTTAAGACCGATTATCCTGATTTAAAAACATTCAAATTAGAAGAAAATTATCGGTCAAGTAAAAATATTGTAAGTGCGGCTAACTGCATCATTAAAAACAATAAAGACCAAATAGAAAAAAATGTTTTCACTTCGAATAATTTAGGAAATAAAATTCAGGTTCATAGAGCTTCTACCGATAATGAAGAAGGTAAAATAGTATCTAATTTAATTTATGATGCTCAAGTAAATGAACATTTAAAGCCAAAAGATTTTGCTATTTTATATAGAACCAACGCTCAATCGAGGTCGATGGAAGAGGCTTTGAGGCGAAAAAACATACCTTATAAAATTTATGGCGGCTTATCTTTTTATCAACGTAAGGAAATTAAAGATTTAATTGCTTATTTTAGGCTCACCATCAACCCAAATGATGAAGAAGCCATAAAAAGAGTTATTAATTATCCCGCTAGAGGAATTGGTGATACTACCTTAGAAAAAATTGCAGTTTCGGCCATTAACAATCAAAAAAGTATTTGGGAGGTAATTTCCAATTTAAATCAATTTAATGTTGATTTGAATAACGGCATACGAACCAAAATTGGAAATTTTGTGGCTATGATTCAGAGTTTTACAACTCAACTTCAACTAAAAAATGCGTTTGATTTAGGCAATGAAATAGCATCTACCTCGGGCATATTAAAAGAACTATTTAGCGACAGAACGCCCGAAGGAATTAGTCGTTATGAAAATATTCAGGAATTATTAAACGGGTTAAAAGAGTTTACCGAAACACAAAACGAACTGGAAGAAGATGTTACGCCAAGAGGATTGCCCGAATTTTTGCAAGATGTTGCCCTATTAACCAATGCCGATAACGAAAAAGAAGAAGAAAAAGATAAGGTTACCTTAATGACCATTCATTCTGCTAAAGGATTGGAATTTCCGTATGTATATATTGTTGGGTTGGAAGAAAATTTATTTCCATCGCAAATGGCACTTACTTCGAGGGCAGATTTGGAGGAAGAACGCAGGCTTTTTTATGTAGCTGTTACAAGAGCTGAAAAAAACCTTGTGCTTTGCTTTGCTTCGAGCCGATATAAATGGGGAAGCCTTCAATTTAGTGAACCAAGCCGTTTTATTTCTGAAATTGATGATGCATTTTTGGATTTTCAATTCGCTCAAAATACGTCTTCCTACACTGATAATTCTGATGATTTTGATGTGGAACGAAAATCTTTTCCTTCTGTTTATACCAACAAACCAACAACACGAAATGTAACTAATGCTAAGCCCGTTCAGCCAACACCAAGCGTTGTTCCAAAAAACTTAAAAAAAGTTGATTTAACTTCCTCAAATTTAGCACAAAGTGCCGATAATTTGAATTTAAAAATAGGAATGATGATAAATCACGAACGGTTTGGCAACGGAATAATTGAAGTGTTAGAAAATGGAAAAGCAACCATCAACTTTCAGCAAAATGGAACAAAACAATTGTTGTTGAAATTCGCTAAGCTAACAATAATTAACTAACTTTGGGGTTGATTACCCTTTGTCAAACTTTAAACATTATCAATAATGACACTTATAGAAAAAGATTACAACACCAGAAGACCCCAAATGGTTATCCCTGAATATGGAAGAAACATTCAAAAAATGATAGCACACGCTGTGGAGTTAGAAGACAAAGAAGAACGCAATAAAATGGCAAATGCAATAATTAGTGTTATGGGACAACTTAATCCACACCTTAGAGATATTGTCGATTTTAAACATAAATTATGGGATCATCTTTTTATTATTTCTGATTTTAAATTAGATGTTAATTCACCTTATCCTATACCCGATAAAGAATCTATCTACAGAAAGCCTGAGCGACTTAATTATCCACAAAACGACATTCGATTTAAACATTATGGAAAAACAATAGAAAACTTAATTGAACAAGCCATTTTATTTGAAGAAGGTGATGAAAAAAAAGCCCTTACTAAAATCATTGCCAACCTAATGAAAAAAACATACCTTTCTTTTAATAGGGATTCGGTAAATGATGAACTAATTATTTCCGATTTAAAAATGCTCTCTAAAAATAGATTGCAATTAGAAGATGATTTTCAATTTATTTCTACCGACAATATTTTAGCGTTGGACAAAAACAAAAAACAAGTTGTCAATAAAAAAACAAATAATTCTCGTCAAAAACAAAATAATTTCAAAAAAAGAAAATACTAATGGGATCTTTTCAAATAAAAGGGGGTAAAAAATTAAAAGGCGAAATCATTCCTCAAGGAGCAAAAAACGAAGCATTGCAAGTTGTTTGTGCTGTTTTAATGACCTCCGAAAAAGTTACCTTACATAATCTACCAGATATCAGAGACGTTAATTTCTTAATTGATTTATTGGAAGAATTAGGTGTTAAAGTTAACCGGCCAGGAAATGGAACAGTTCATTTTCAATCAAATAACATTGATATTAATTATCTTCAAACCGAACAGTTCAAAAAAAGAGCCGCATCACTTCGTGGCTCTATAATGATAATGGGACCTTTACTTACTCGTTTCAAAAAAGCCTATATGCCTAAGCCAGGTGGCGATAAAATTGGAGCAAGACCTTTGGATACACACTTTTTAGGCTTTGAAAAACTAGGTGCAACATACAGTTATGATGCTAATGATGGTTTTTATACACTTAAAGCAGATAATTTACAAGGGAAATATATTTTGCTAGATGAACCCTCTGTAACTGGAACCGCAAATATTTTGATGACTGCCGTAATGGCAAAAGGCAAAACAACTATTTATAACGCAGCCTGTGAGCCCTACTTGCAGCAACTCTGCTCTATGCTCAACAGTATGGGAGCAAAAATTACTGGAGTTGGTTCTAATCTACTATACATTGAAGGTGTGTCTGAATTACACGGTTGCACCCACACTTTACTACCAGATTTCATTGAAGTAGGCTCTTTTATAGGCTTGGCAGCAGCAACACAATCTGAAATTACAATAAAAAATTGCAGAGTTGATATGTTAGGAAGGATACCTGAAACTTTTCAACGACTAGGAATACAATTAGAAATTAAAGGAGACGATATTTTCATTCCTTCCCAAAAAAATTATGAAATACAGAAAATGATAGACGGCTCAATTCCTACTATTTATGATGCTCCATGGCCTGGATTTACACCTGATTTATTAAGTATAGTTTTAGTGACTGCAATTCAAGCTAAAGGAACTGTTCTTATTCATCAAAAAATGTTTGACAGTCGGTTGTTTTTTATTGACAGACTAAAAGATATGGGAGCTCAAATAATTCTTTGCGACCCACACAGAGCAACAGTAATTGGAATAAATAGAGACTATAATTTAAGAGCTACAACCATGTCATCGCCCGACATTAGAGCTGGAGTTGCTTTACTTATTGCAGCACTAACAGCAGATGGAACAAGTACAATCAACAACATTGAACAAATTGATAGAGGTTATCAATATATAGACACCAGACTGAATGCATTAGGAGCTGAGATAGTTAGGTGTTAGGGGTAAGGAGTTAGTAGTTAAGCATTTGTAACTAAACTCCTAAACTTATAAACTTATAAACTAAAAAAAAAGGTATGTCTTTCGAATTACATTTGTATATTAATCTGATTTCGTAACTTAGCCAAAATTTTATTTAAAATTTATGAAAACATTCAAAAAATTTAAAGCATCAATTACATTAGTGTTAATTATATTAATCACAGCAGGTTTTATGATTAAACAAGATAGCGGTTTAGCTATTGGACAAAAAGCTCCAGAATTAGCATTTAACAATCCTGAAGGAAAAGAGATAAAACTCTCCTCTTTAAAAGGAAAAGTAGTATTAATTGATTTTTGGGCTTCGTGGTGTGGTCCATGCAGAAGAGAAAATCCTGAAGTAGTAAAAGTTTACAATCAATTTAAAGATAAAAAATTTAAAAATGGAAATGGATTTACTGTTTATGGCGTATCGCTAGATAAAAATGCAGACGCTTGGAAAAAAGCCATTGAAAAAGACAACCTTGTTTGGGAAGCCCATGTAAGCGATTTAAAAGGATGGAGTGCAGAAGGTGCTCAAATTTATGGTGTTAGTGCAATCCCTACCAATTATTTAATTGATGGAGAAGGGGTTATTATTGCTAAAAATCTGAGAGGTTCTGACTTAGAAAAAGCTTTAAAAAAGTACTTAAACTAAGGTTTATAATCTAAAAATATAATTAAAAAAGGCAGAATGTAAATTTCTGCCTTTTTTTCGTTATAAAAATTACATCTTATAAAAAAATATGACAATATGACTATTAATATATAAATGGTAGTATTTTTGAAAACGCTTAAAAAAATTAAACTTAAAAACTATGTCAACTAAAGAAAAAGAAGAAAAGATTGTTGAAAATGAAGCTCGACAACAACCCGAAGCAGAAATAGCTGATAATGAAAAAGAAAATCTAACTATTGAAGAAGAATTAGAAATAAAATTGAAAGAAGCTAATGATAAGTTCTTGCGCTTATATTCTGATTTTGATAATTTTAGGAAAAGAACTCAAAAAGAAAAATTAGATTTATACAAAACCGCTGGAGAAGAAATAATAACTGCATTACTTCCTATTTTAGATGATTTTGAAAGAGCTTCAAAAGCAATGCAAGATGCAAAAGATATTGATTCCGTAAAAGATGGAATGAAGTTAATTCATGAAAAAATGCTTTCCATTCTAAAACAAAAAGGGTTAGAACCTACCAAGTCACAAGTTGGAGAACCTTTTAATGTTGAATTTCACGAAGCCATAACGCAAATTCCTGCTCCATCAAAAAAAGAAGTTGGAAAAGTAATTGACGAAGTTGAAAAAGGATATTCACTAAACGGAAAAGTGATAAGATATACAAAAGTTGTGGTAGGACAATGATAAATGTGTGAATGAATTAATATATGAATGTGTGAATTGATTAATTTTTGAAAAACTTACTTTCTAGTTACAATTAACCAATAACATTTAACCAATAACAAATAACGATTAACAACAATAATGAGCAAGAGAGATTATTACGAAATATTGGGAGTTTCAAAAAGTGCATCGGAAGCAGAAATAAAAAAAGCATACAGACAAATGGCTATAAAATATCATCCCGACAAAAATCCAGATGATAAAACAGCAGAAGATAAATTTAAAGAAGCTGCTGAAGCGTATGAAGTATTAAGTAATGCCGAAAAAAGACAACGATACGACCGTTTTGGCCATCAAGGTGTTGGTGGAGCAGCTGGAGGCGGTTTTGGCGGTGGCGGAATGAATATGGACGATATTTTCTCTCAATTTGGAGATATATTTGGCGGTGGAGGCGGATTTAGTGGTTTTGGTGGTGGGCAAAGCAGAAGACAACGTGTTCACAGAGGAAGTAACTTAAGGGTTAGAGTAAAAATGACCTTAAAAGAAATAGCCAACGGTGTTGAAAAGAAAATTAAAGTAACTAAACTGGTAAATGCTGAAGGCGTTACATTTAAAACTTGTTCGCAGTGTCAAGGTTCCGGGCAAGTTACCCGAATTGCAAATACCATTTTAGGTCAAATGCAAACATCTGCACCTTGTCCTTCTTGTGGTGGAGATGGTAAAATCATAGATAAAAAACCTGCCGATGCAAATCATGAAGGCTTAGTTAGAAAAGAAGAACTAATAACGATAGATATTCCTGCTGGCGTAGAAGATGGTATGCAACTATCTGTTTCTGGTAAAGGAAATGCTGGTCCAAAAGATGGAATTGCTGGTGATTTAATTGTGCTAATTGAAGAAATTCCTCATGAAACAATCAAGCGAGATGGAGTTAATTTGTTGTACGATTTATACCTCAATTTTTGTGATGCCGCCTTGGGAGCTTCTTTAGAAATTCCTACCATAGATGGAAAAGTGAAAATAAAAATTGAACCTGGTACTCAAAGTGGCAAAGTACTTAGATTAAAAGGGAAAGGACTACCTCAAATTCAAGGATATGGAAGAGGAGATTTCCTCATTTACATAAATGTTTGGACACCTCAACAACTCTCAAAAGAAGAAAAAGCAGCAATAGAAAAATTAAAAAAATCTGAAAATTTTGTTCCAAAACCTACAAGTAAAGACAAAGGTTTTTTTGATAGAATGAAGGATTATTTTAAATAATTTATTAAAAAAAATATTTTTTTATTCTTTATATTAACTATAAACTTATTTGTTGGAGATGCACATTCTCAGTGTATAAACACTTCATCTTATGGAAGTGCCACTGCACCTACTAATACAACCCCAGTAACAATTAGTACTTGTAATTATCAAACAGAATATAGCACTATAAGTAACATTGTTGCTGGCAA
>PHDR01000369.1 GCA_002841035.1 Bacteroidetes bacterium HGW-Bacteroidetes-12
GAAAGCTACGAGATTGTTACTAAAATGGCAAAAGATTTGAAATTGAATATTTCCGATTTAATTGGGAATAAAGAAAAACTCCAAAAGATAAATTTGCAACACTATTGCACAAATTCCATCGGTCTTCCCACGTTGAATAATATTGTTAAAGAGCTGGATAAACCAGGATTGGATCCCCGTAAAAAAGCAAAAGTTTTTACTTTTAATCAAAATATCACTTCCATCAACGATTTACGAGAAGGCCAATTGTTGCCGGGCATCGTAAATAACATCACCAATTTTGGTTGTTTTGTTGATATCGGTATTAAAGAAAGTGGCCTGGTTCATATCTCCAATTTATCGGATACTTTTGTAAGTGACGTGAACGCCATAGTTACTTTACAGCAACACGTGATTGTTAAAGTGTTGGAGGTTGATATTGTAAGAAAACGCATTCAATTATCCATGAATTTTAAATAACGACAAATTAATGTTTTAGGCTTTTCGCACTGGGACAGGATTTATTCTTGATTTTTATTTTATTAAAAAGGAACTCATTCGCACAAGTATTTCACTGTTCGTTTTTTTAGTTGGGAAAAGCACCAAAAATAATTAGAAATGGATAATTAATTTCAATTTGGCCAATCATAATTTAAAACTCATAATTCATTTAGCTATTTGCGGTTTTTCTTTGACCCTTGCGGCCAAAAAAACTCTCGTTTTCCGTCTCATCTTCTAAACAAAATTCAATCAAAAAAAGTAAAATTTATGTAAAAATCTTGCCACGCACTCCAAACAGCCACATAAGCAAACTTTGGTTTTTCTAAAACTGTGCCGTTTATTCCCCTTCCCAAAATATCATATTTTATGCCGCTTTTATGTCTTAATACAAACGGGAAATCGCCTTCAATGTTTGTGTAATCTTCGAAATTGTCAACTTTAAAAGCATTTATGATGTGTTTGGAGGCATCACCATAAACAATATATTTTTGGGATTGGATGGTTGCGTTAATAGTTACTTTGTCTGAAAAATTACTGTATTTAAAAATTCTAATATTGTTAAAATCGTCTAAAATTCCATATACAATTTCATTTGATCCCGGAGCATTTTCACTGGTGCTGGTGTCATTTCCGTCTAAAGGCACTTCTTTTGTGGAAAACAAATCGCCAGAGACCACTTTGGCATTCGGAAAATATTCTTTTACCGTTTTCCAGGTAGTTTCAACAACTGGAATGGTATTAAATCTCACATTTTCTTTGGGGCCTTTTATGCCTTTTATCAACATTTGTGACCAAATAGTTTCTGTTTTATCATCCCAGGGAGTTTGGTTATCTTTAAAAAGAAATCCCGAAGCCCTAAAAATTTCATCCCTTGTAAAAGCAAGCGTACTTTTAGTTATTGGACAATAGGTAAATGCATACTTTTGGCCTTGGAATTCATCGTTGATAATTTCATTATGTACCGTAAATGCATAAGGGTATACGCGTACTTCAGCGCCAAAATTAACTATTCCAACCAATGCGCCATCACTTAAATTGACCTTTGAAACAGGGTTAAATTCAGGATTTAACGCTAATGGAAATAAATTTAACGAACCGGTTAATTCTTTATCAATTGAATTGTTCGTTTCTGGGGTTGTATTTTCAGACCCATCTTTTGAGCAACCCAAAGATGTAATTAAAAGTAAAATAACGACCAGTTTTTTCATAAAATATATTTTCAAGTAAGTCGAAAAGTAACTGTGAACCTTACTTTAATTTTAAAACATTTTTTCACCTATTTTTTCACAAAATCTTGAATTTATACCTATATACAAATTAATTAAGCATAAAAAAGGGCTGCAAAGCAGCCCTAATCAATTTATTATTAACCTACAAATTAAAATTTAAACCCAAGTTTAAAGGAAAACTGGGCAAAAAATGATAATGTATTTGTGTCAGCTTCAAGGTCAAATAACCCTGGACCTGGCGTTTTTACGCTATAGGCGTAAGTATAAGACACTGGTTTGATATCAAAACCAAAGAAAACATCTTTGGCAACATAATAGTCAACTCCAGCAACTGCCTGTACACCAAATGCGGTAATTTCTACATGTCTTGCACCTAAATCGGTAATCGTAACATTTTGTCCATCAACAGTAACCGTTGGGTCAAATTGAGATCGTCTTGCATAGTCAAATGGAAGCGCAAATCCTATATAAGGGAATAAGCGATCGTTTTTGGTATTGAATAACCACTGGCCCCCAATTGAAACTCTTGCATCAATACGTTCATCTGCTACCACTGCGTTATAAGCAGGGATTATAATCTCGTTATTGACATCAACAACAGCTGGTATGGCAAGTTGCTCAGGCGTATTTCTCCAAATTGCGCCACCACTTAGGGTAATGGCAAATTTATTTGTAGCGTAATATCTTCCTTCCGCGCCAACCATATTGGTTATGTTGTTGTCATTAGCATCTACATTATTGGCGTACGGTGCAGCACCGCTAACCGATGAATTAGAAAGAGGGACAACCAAACCT
>PHDR01000370.1 GCA_002841035.1 Bacteroidetes bacterium HGW-Bacteroidetes-12
TTCTTATTTAATGAACACTCAATCAAACAAAAAGCTTAGCAACGATGCGTTAAATAGAATTTCTGTTGATGAATTTAAAACTAAAACAAAAGTTCCTATCATACTTGTGTTAGATAACATCAGAAGTTTAAACAACATAGGCTCGGTATTCAGAACAGCGGATGCTTTTTTAATTAAAGCTATTTATTTATGTGGAATAACTGCTCAACCACCTCACAGAGAAATACAAAAAACTGCTTTAGGAGCAACAGAAACGGTTGAATGGAAATATTTTAGCTCAACAATTGAAGCAGTAAATGAATTAAAGAAAATGAACTATAAGCTCGTTGCTATAGAGCAAACAGAAAACAGCACCATGCTGAATGATTTTAAATGCAGCAAAGATGAGCCATTGGCATTAATATTCGGAAATGAAGTACTTGGTGTAGAGCAAGAAGTAATTAATGAAATAGATGAAGTAGTTGAAATTCCGCAATATGGCACCAAACATTCTTTAAATATTTCTGTAAGTGTTGGGGTGGTGATTTGGGATGTGTTTAAAAAGATGAGAACATAAAAAAAAGCATTATTATTCTACAATTTCAATAGCTTCAGTAAGTTTTGGAGTGGAGTAGGAGCTTAGGGTTCCATCTTCATTAGCATAAATAAGCAAAGCTTCTAATGTTGGATTAGCTATTAGAATTTCTTTGCTTTTTTCTAATCCCACAACCATAAAAGCAGTGGCATAAGCATCGGCAGTAGCACAATCTTTAGTAACAACTGTTGCACTTAATAACGTATGTCTAACAGGATAACCAGTAACAGGATTAATTGTGTGTGAATATTTCACACCATCTTTCTCATAAAACTTTCTATAATTACCCGAAGTAGCTAGTGCTGCATTTTCTAGTGTAATAATTGCCTTCAACGCTCTATTTTCTTGGTTTTCTATGGGTTTGTCTATGCCAACTCGCCAAGTTTTCCCATTCATATTTCTACCTCTAGCTATAATTTCTCCACCAATTTCAATCAAATAATTTTTTACACCTTGATTTTTAAAAAAATTTGCTAAAACATCTACCGAATATCCTTGAGCAATGGCGTTGAAATCTAACATTAAGTTTTTATTTTTTTTAATAGCATTATCATTTTGAATAGTTATTCCGTCAAAATCAACGAATTTCAATAAGCTATCAATGGTAGAACTGTCTGTTTTTTCAGTATTTTTAAAACCAAATCCCCACGCATTCACCAAGTGAGAAACAGTAGGGTCAAAAGCCCCGTTAGTTGCTAGATAAATTTCTTTGGATAAATTAAAAACAGATTTAAAATAAGAATCAATGGCAGTTACAGAATCACATGTATTAAATTTAGTGATAATAGATTTTTTATTATAAGTAGAAAGCGAATTGTCAAAAGCAATTAACAAAGAATCAACAGCTCGTTGGTAGTTTTTTTTTGTTTCCCAGTAACTGATACTATAAGTTGTTCCTTGTGCATATCCTTCAAGAATAATGGTGTCATTTTTTTTAGAAGAAGAAGTGCATGCAAACGTAAAAATAATCAAAAAGCAAGTGATAAAATATTTTTCTTTCATTAGTATAAATTAGGATTTAGAATGGATTTTCCAGCTTTTAGATGTTAATTAACAAAGTATAATTTTGAGGAAAACCTCTTAATGCAAAGAAACAAAAAATATTATTAAATTTGCGTCATGATATTACCAATAATTGCCTATGGAAATCCTGTTTTAAGAAAGGAAGGCGAAGAAATAGACGCTAATTATCCAGATTTAAAAAAACTAATTAGCGATATGTTTGAAACAATGGAAAATTCAAAAGGAGTTGGATTAGCAGCTCCTCAGGTAGGGTTGCCCATACGTCTTTTTATTGTGGACACTTCAGGTTTTAATGAAGATGGCGACCAACCTGAATTGGATGATTTTAAACGAGTGTTTATTAATCCTATCATTATTGAAGAATCAGGCAAAGAATGGAAGTTTGAAGAAGGATGTTTGAGTATTCCTGGAATTAGAGAGGAAGTTTCACGAAAACCCAATCTAATTATAGAATATTATAATGAAAATTTTGAATTGATAGAGGAGAAGTTAGATGGTTTGGCTGCGAGGGTTGTGCAACATGAATACGATCATATTGAAGGCGTATTGTTCATTGACAAAATAAATCCATTGAAAAAACAATTGATAAAAGGCAAGCTTAATGCTATTATAAAAGGCGAAGTGAAAGTGAATTATAGAATGAAATTTCCATTAATAAAATCAAAATAAATAGTATGGTGCGATTAGTAATAGTAAGTGCAGTAAGTATTTTTTTATTTTCATGTTCTAATTCTTCAGAAAAAGATATTTCTGTTGAACAACCAACCATAGAGAAAGATACTATAATTGATACTTTTGAAGAACGTGCAGCCGAAGTAGAAAAATATTCGGCTATTTTATTTAGCGATTCATTAAACACTAATGATGAAGTCGCTCTAAAATTATTAAATGCGTATGAAGAAT
>PHDR01000371.1 GCA_002841035.1 Bacteroidetes bacterium HGW-Bacteroidetes-12
TTTCTCTTTTCAATTAATAAAATATTTTTCATACTTTTGGACACAAATATAATGATTTTTTTATTTATATTGTGTCCTTAATTCATTTGTCGTATAACCTCTAATACCCATAGGTAGATGATCTTCTCTTATTTGATAAATCAATAATAATAATAGTCCTTGTTCTGACTTTACAGATTGAAGTCTATCAAGCTTCTGATGAAAAGCTTGTTTACTTATATTTATACTTCTATATAAACTATTCATACTAAATCTGTATTTTTCTCGGTGTTCCCAGAAATATTGGACGGTTGGGTAGAAAATTTTTTTTTTATTTCCACACCATAAGTATCTTCTGCTAATTCTATCATCTTATCCTTAAAATCTATTAGAATTTGTTTTTGTCCTATAATCCTTTCTAATTCAGCAATTTTTTTCTTTAATGACAATAGTTGTTTTGTGTCACTATCTATTTCTAATATTAGACGCTCTGGCTTATTTTTCATATTCCCAAATTTATCAAGCCACTTGTAAACATTTGTTGCAGCGACTTCGTATTGCTTGCAAATATCAGAAACTTTTGTTTTATTTGTTTCAATTTCTTTAACTTTTTGAATTTTGAAATTGTCACTAAACCTTCGTCTTCTTCTTTCAGAAGTGCTCATTTTAAATTGTTTTCTTTTTGCCATAATTCCACTTTTTTTTATTAATTTTGTTTTTAAAAGTGGTCAACTTATTTCAGGCATTGACAAAAACTTGAAACATTATCACAATTTGTCCCGAACCTGTTCTGATTTGTCGGAAGCTTGTCTCGGGATTAACACATTATTGCACCAATGATTCATAAACAAATTATAGGGAAAAAAGGAGAACAGTTGGCGGTAGATTATTTAATATCGAATAATTATAAAATTTGTCATAAAAATTGGCGAAAAGGAAAAGACGAAATAGATATAATTGCTTTAGAAGATGATTTTATCATATTTGTTGAGGTGAAAACACGAACAAGTGATTTTTTTGGTCAACCAGAATCTTTTGTAAATCAACGAAAACAGGAAAATATGATTCGTGCCGCAAATGCTTATGTAGAAGAGAAAGACATAGACAAAGAAGTACGTTTTGACATTATTTCTATAATATTATCTAATAATAAAACAAGCTTAAAACACATAAAAGATGCTTTTAATGCTCTTTCATGAAAGACGCCCAAATTGGGCGTTTCTACTTTTAGAAAGTTTATATTAACAAATCAAACCAGATGAACGATTCTAGTATAGGGATAAGATTAAACAAATATATTGCAAATTCGGGTATTTGTTCCCGAAGAGAAGCAGATAAGATTATTGAAACAGGTGATGTGTCTGTTAATGGAAAGGTAATAACAGAATTAGGAACTAAAGTTTTTTCTTCGGATAAAGTTAGTATAGGAGGTAAAATATTAAAAAACGAAAAGCCAGTTTATTTATTACTCAATAAACCTAAAAATTATATTACAACAGCAAGCGATCCGCAAGGAAGAAAAACGGTTATGCTTCTTGTAAAAAACGCATGTAAAGAACGTATTTTTCCTGTTGGCAGACTTGATCGCAATACAACAGGATTATTATTATTTACTAATGATGGAGAAATAACTACAAAATTGACTCATCCGAAACATAATATACGTAAAATATATCATGTTATATTAGATAAACCATTAATTAGTTCTGATTTTAATAAAATTTCGCAAGGTATAGAACTTGAAGATGGCAAAATAAAAGTTGATGAAATAGCATATGCAGGAGACGGGAAAGATAAAAAAGAAATAGGTGTTCAAATTCATTCGGGGAAAAATCGAATTATTAGAAGAATTTTTGAAAGTTTAGAATATGAAGTTGTAAGACTTGACAGAGTTGTGTTTGCTGGATTGACAAAAAAAGACTTACCAAAAGGGAAATGGCGATTTTTAACAAAAGAAGAAATCTTGTTTTTAAAAAGAATACAATAAGCCAGTAACCAACGGGTTAACCCGTTGGTTATTTCACAAGAACTATTTTTTGGACACGGAAAATTTAGCACATATCCATTCGACTCTACTCGATTATATTTTATTTACGACATTTTGTTCGACTATAGTCGAAATTAATTATATTTGCAAAAAAAAATATGATAAAACGCAAAAAATATCTTGATAGGTTAATCCCATTTATTGACAAACCTTTAATAAAAGCAATTACGGGCATACGTCGCTGTGGCAAAAGCACACTTTTAAAGCAAATAGCTGAAATAATAATTGAAAATGGAGTTAATTCAAGTCAAATTATTAGCATTAACAAAGAATTGTTTGAATTTGATTTTATACGAACGTATATAGATTTACATAATTATATTTCGGCTAAAGCGAAATCAAAAAAAACAAAATATTATTTATTTATTGACGAGGTGCAGGAAATTGATGAGTGGGAAAAAGCAATAAATTCATTTTTAGCTGAATATAAATATGATATTTATATTAGTGGCTCTAATGCACGAATGT
>PHDR01000372.1 GCA_002841035.1 Bacteroidetes bacterium HGW-Bacteroidetes-12
TTTGAATTTTAAAAATTCTTTTTCTGTTTTAGTTTTCCGTTTCAATTTTTAAAATCCGCAATTTTTGTCTTTTTAGTTTAAAAATCTGACAGTTTCTTGTTTAAAAAAATTTTCCTCTGCAATAAACCACAACGAGTTTTTATAAGATTTGTGCGGCTTAAAAATCGGAGATTTTTCCGCCGAAGCAATATTATTATTGAATGCTTGTCGGTTTGTACTAAATCCGATTTGAGCATAAATTATATACGGTGTTGTGGTTTGTTGTTTTAAGTTCAATTTTTGTTTTTAAGTTCTAAATTTAACCTTTTTATTTTTCAATCAGTTCAATGATTGTAAAAATCTGGAATATTTGTTGATTTTTTGCAATTATTCTTTTTTGGTTTTCCGTTTCAAAAATCACGTTCAATTTGTAAAAAGTCTGAAATTTCTCGGTTTGTTGAAATCTTGAATTGGATAAATTTTCTTTCTGTTTTGGTTTTCCGTTTCAATATGTAAAAAGTCAGAACTTTCTCCGTTTTGGTTTTCCGGTTCAATTTGTAAAAAGTCTGAACTTTCTCGGTTTGTTGAAATTGTCATTTTTATCTAAATTCTGAGCTTTCTCGGTTTGTTCAAAACTTGAATTGAAAAAATTCTCTTTCTGCTTTAGTTTTCCGTTTCAATTTGTAAAAAGTCAGAACTTTCTCTATTTGTTGAAATTGTCATTTTAATCTAAATTCTGAACTTTTTCTGTTTGTTGAATTCTTAATTTGAAAAAATTCATTTTCTGTTTTGGTTTTCCGTTTCAATTTGTAAAAAGTCTGAACTTTCTCTGTTTATTAAAAACTTGAATTGTAAAAATTCATTTTCTGTTTTGGTTTTCGGTTCAATTTTAAAAATCCGTAATTTTTGTTTTTTTATTTAAAATTCTGACAGTTTCTTGTTTAAAAAAAAGTTTTTCTGCTATAAATTACAACGTGTTTGTATATTATTTGTGCGACGTAAAAATCGGAGATTTTTCCGCCGTAGCAATATTTTTATTGAATGTTTGTCGGTTTGTTCTAATTCAAATTTAAGCATAAATTATATACGGTGTTGGCAAACGTTTTTTTCTTACAAGCAACTACAACCAAAAAGGTCAATTTCATCATACCACAAATAAACAATATCATTATTTTCCTTAATTAAAATCAATGCTCTTGAAGGCGTGTCCAGTTCATTATTTATAGGAAATGTGTCTGCATATACAAAATATAAATTATCGGTTCCTTTTAGTCTTGCAAATGATTTTTGAAGTTGCATACTATTTGGACAATCAATACAATCTTTAAAGTTGTCATTTTTTAATAATAAATCAATTTTGGAATTATTTTCATAAATCAAATCAATTTGAAAAGGACTACCAAATAATATTTTGTCAGAAATGGAGATATTTGTTGTGTCAAAGGAATATTCAAAATATTCTAAACATTCGTCAACATATTTACCTAAATCCATAATTTTAGTTTTTCCTGTCTTTTTTGTAGTAAAATAGTTTATGGTAGGTTTTTCTTTTTCTGCGTAAACGGAATTTAGAACTTGTGGGAAAAATCTAATTTTGCCATAATGTTCAATCGAACTGTTTGCTACTGTATCATACTTTTCGATTAATAACATTTCATTTGATGTTGGGATAAGACTGTTTTCTTCAAGTTTGTATGTTGGAAAAGCTAAAACTCCAATCTCTGAATTTGAGAGTCTAAAAATTGGAAAAAGTACGTTGTTTATTACTAAATCTGATTGATTTAATAATTTTAGAGAAGTAAGGAAATCTAAGTTATTATTTGTAAGTTTTTCTTTGTTTTCTGATATTATTTTATTTATAAATTCCACTCTCAAAGTGTCGTTGGGAAATCGATTTGTCCAAACTTTTTCACAATCTTCAATTCTGTCTTTTTCAGATATGTTTTGAGTTTTCTCTTGACTTTTGCAAGAAATTATGATAAAAAGGTTGAATAATATATATAGTTTAATTTTCATCTGTTATGTTTGCCAACGTGTTTTTATAAGATTTGTGCGACTTAAAAATCGGAGATTTTTCCGCCGAAACAAATTTTTGTTGAATGTTTGTCAGTTTGTACTAGTTCAAATTTAAGCATAAATTTTATGAGGTGTTAGGGCACGTTTTTTTCTCAGGAAATCCAAGTTTCAATTATTTTGTCAATTATCCATTTATCGGATTCCTTTTTTATAAATATTAGTACACCATTTCCATTTAGTTTTCCATATGCAATTCCACTCATTAAAACTCCGAACTCTTTATTTTTATCAAATAGAATTCTTGAAAAGGAAATAATAGCTTTTAAGTCATAATTATTCTCAAATTTCCAACGCCAAAGCTCACTATTTTTCGGAAACTCGGAAGAATATTTGAAAAGATACTTATTCGTATTATTAAACTCTGTTAAATTTATTTTATACCCAGTTTTAATTGAATTTGTGTCAGTATTAAAATCAAGTTTTCTGTAT
>PHDR01000019.1 GCA_002841035.1 Bacteroidetes bacterium HGW-Bacteroidetes-12
CTTGTCCTCGAACAACACGAGCCACTTCTACCCACATTGTTAAACCAACAGCAATAAATACTTGCCAGTGTCCTTTTCCAAGAGCCAATGTAATGGCAATCACCAAAAGCAAAGTAGGTATTGACCAAACAACATTAATTACCCAAATAATAATATCGTCCACCCAACCTCTAAAATAACCACCAACAGCTCCCATTGTAATTCCAATTACTAACGAAATGAATACAGAAATAAATCCAACAGAAAGTGAAATCCAGGTTCCAGCCATTAATCGGCTCAATAAATCCCTACCATATTTATCTGTTCCTAAATAATAGGTTTTATTGATGATGTTTTCTTTTTCAACAATCTTTTGTAATTCTTCAATAGAAATTATTTTTTTGCCTTCATCAAAAGTGTAAAATTCTGAACTACCATTACTATCATTAATGCCTGTTTGTTTAAGCGCATAGACAACATCTGATAAATCGAATTTAACAATTTGCCCATTATTAACATCTCCACCTGTATATTTTTCGATAATTATTTTTTGACCTTCAAAACTATAATCATAAATTGGTATAAGTTGATATTCGTTTTCTGTTCCTTCTCTAAATTTTTTCCACCAACTTGTTTTTTCAGTTGGTTTATTTTTTTTTACTTTTAAAAGATTGATGCTGAAGCCAGGCTTTTTGGTTGTAAGTTCTAGTGTTTGGTCATTTGCTTTTGGAGAATTGTCAGGCCTTATATTTGGACCTAATAAAGCAACTAAAATGGCAATAATAATCAATGCTAACCCAAAAATAGATAAGTTATTTTTTTTCAAGCGTTGCCAAGCAATTTTTGAAAGCGATTTTGATTGCGTATCTTTTTTTTCTTTATTCATTGATAAATTCTGTTTTTCCATTTGTAAGAAGAAATCATACCTAAAAATCCTATCATAGTTATGTATATTGGGTAGATAAGTTGCATACCAACAACATAATATAAATAGTTCATCTTACAGAAAAACTTAGCAGCCAAATATAGTAATATAAAATCAATTAACCACTTAGAAAACAGTAACATTATACCAATTGTAGTATAACTATCGACCAATACCACTCCTAAATAGATGAAAATTTGCAGAAAGTTAGTAGCGTAAATAATTGAACTCAAATAAATTAAATTACTGTTGGAATAATATTTTGATTTAGATGCCCAACGCAATCGTTGTTGAAAAAAAGTTTTCCATGTTGGTTGAAGTTGTGTTTTCACAATTTGTTGAGCTGAAATTAGTCCATTAACTTTCAACTTGTTTTTTATGAATTTTTCCAATAAAAAAACATCATCGCCCGAAGGAGTACGATGTTGGTCATAACCTCCAACAAGGTTAAAATCTTTTTTTAGAAATGCCAAGTTTGCACCGTTGTTTAAAACAGGTTGCTGATGTTGCAACATTCCGAATGTAATTCCTTGAATTGCCAGCATATCAAGTGTTTGAAAAATGCCTACTGAACTATAATTAGTGTTAAAAGCCACAGGACCAAGCAACATAGCTGTGTTTTCTTCAAAAGAAGCAGATATGTTTTGCAACCAATTTTCAGGAACAATGCAATCTGCATCTGTGCAAGCAATTATTGAGTGCGAGGCATTTTTTATACCCAATGTTAGTGCTTCTTTTTTAGATGTAACTTCCTGTAAATCATAACATAAAATGGATAGATTACTCGTTTTTCTATATGCTTCAATCAGCATTTTGCTATTGTCTTCCGAATGGTCGTTCACTAAAATAAGTTCAAAATTAGTTTTAGTAATTGTTTGCTTTTCAAATGATTTTAGGCAATTTACAAGGTGTTGAGTTTCGTTTCGATAAGCAATTACTACACTAATCTTTTTAGTTGAAGCAGTAGCTATTTTATTTTTTTTTGGAATAGCCAACCATCCAACAATTACATAAGCTATGGAAATTACGTAAATTAACGTGATAAAAATTGATATGTAAGTGAGTATTATCAAGCTTTTTTAGGAAACTGAATTTTTGTTAACCCAAAAATACCAATAGTTGCAGGTAATGCAACATTTAAAAGCCACAAAACAAGTGATGCACTAAAAATTGCAAAATCGTTTGGCGAAAGAAAACTGAAAACAAATAAAGCAACAGATCCTCTCACAGCAATTTCCGAAAGAACAAATGTGGGTATAACCGAGGTAAATAAAAAACAAACTGCAATTAATGCTATTTCTGAAAAACTATTGAAGTGTACACCAAACGCTTCTAACACTAAATAATATTGAAAAGAAAAAACAGCATAACGAAAAATACTCATAACCAGAGCATTTAGTTTTTCTTCCTTTGAAAAAAGAGGGCTAAAAACAAGGTGTTCATTTTTGGATAAGAAAGGAATTTTTTTCAATAAATTGGTTATCCAAAAAGGAAAAAAATAGCTATAAATTAATCCTATTAAACAAATAAGGATGAAAATACGAATAGAGAATGAAAAAGAAGAAAAAAACACTTCGTTTTTATAAAAATAAATAGCAATAAAACCAGTAAAAACAGTAACCAACAACTGACTAAAAGCTCCAATAAATGTAGCTGTTAACAATGCTTTTTTATTGGTAATGTTGGGTAACAAAAAAACTCGGGCAGGAATTTCGCCAATTCTATTTGGAGTAATTAATCCAATGGTAATTCCTGTAATTACTAAGTTAAATGCTTTTTTTAACGAAATAGGTGCTAATTTTCGGATAAGGTATTTCCATTTTACGGCTTCTGTTCCCCAGTTTATAACTACTAATAAAAGAGCAATAAAAAGCAAATGAAACTGTATTTCGTTCATTTTTAACAGCTCAAAGGAAGTGCTTTTGAAATAGGCATAAAGTTTAACTGCAATAAAAACAAATGCAGCCAAACCAATTAGTGCTCTAATTAGTAAATTGATATATTTGTATGAAATTAAAGCTTTCAAAAAATTGGTTAAAGATAAAATAATATTAGGGATAGATCCAGGAACACAAATTATGGGTTATGGCTTAATTCATATCAAAGATAATAAAATGACTTTAATAGCAATGGGTTCGATAGAATTAAAAAAAATTGAAACGCATTTTATGAAATTAAAAAAAATTTTTGAACGCACTAATTACTTAATTGATGAGTATAAACCTGATGAAGTTGCTATTGAAGCTCCGTTTATGGGTAAAAATGCTCAGTCGATGTTGAAGTTGGGAAGAGCTCAGGGGGTTTCCATTTCTGCTGCATTGGCAAAAGAAATTCCTGTAACGGAATATTCACCACGAAAAATAAAACAATCCATTACTGGGAAAGGAACAGCATCAAAAGAGCAAGTGGCAGGAATGTTAATGTCGTTGTTAAAATTAAAAAGTATGCCCGTACATTTAGATGCTTCTGATGGTTTGGCAGTGGCGGTTTGTCATTATTTTCAGATGGGAACACCTGCTTCCATTAAAACGTATAGTGGTTGGGGTGCTTTTGTGAAAGATAATCCGGGAAGAGCGAAGTAAATGTAACAATATAATAATGTAACAATGTAATAATTCGTGAATTATAAATAACTTCAAACCTCAAAATTCAAACCTGAAATGTTTTTCATCCTATCTAAAATACTACACTTTTTAATTTCTCCATTAATTTGGGCTATTGCGTTATTGCTTTGGTCTTTGCTAACAAAATTGCCCAAACGAAAAAAAAAGTTGCTGATAATAGCTTGTTCGTTGCTTTACTTTTTTGCTAATCCATTTATAAATGATGAAGCTTATCGGTGGTATGAAGAACGAAATCCAACGTATGATGAAATTTCGGAAACCTATGATGTTGTTATTGTGTTGGGTGGTTTCACCTCTTTTGATGAACAAAATGGATTGGAAGGTTTCCATGCATCAACAGACCGATTTTTACACGGATTGAAGTTGTATAAAACAGAAAAAACCAAAAAAATTATGTTGGTGGGAGGCTCTGGAAGTATTGCCAATTCGGAAGAAAAAGAAGGCGTAATAATGGCTAGATTTTTAGCTGATATTGGAGTTCCTGTGGAAGATATTATTATCGAAAAAGAATCTAAAAATACCAGAGAAAATGCAGTGAATGCCGCTGAAATTTTGAATAAGGATTTTCCTGATGGAAAATATTTGTTGGTAACATCTGGCTATCACATGCCACGAGCCAAGCGTTGTTTTCAGAAAGTTGGTATTGCCGTTACTCCTTTTAGTGTAGATCATTATGCCGGAAAAAGAAAGTTTATTTTCGATCACCTATTTTTGCCTGACACCTATACCGTTGCTAAGTGGGAAACGCTTTTCCACGAATGGGTGGGTTTTGTTACTTATAAAGTATTGGGATATGTTTAGGTAGTGTAAAATAATCTTTATTGTTATTTGGATAGCTTTACTTCACCCTAGTATAAGCCACTACTTTAGTTTCAAAAAATTCTTCATCAAAAAAATTGGAGATAGGAAAAATTTCTACTTTTTTGTTACTTTCAGCAATTTCCTCAGCCAAATCGCCACCTTTTAAAAATAAGATGCCGTTTTTAAGTTCATGCTCGCCATTGGGTAAGAGTTTGCCTTTTACCCAAGGTAAAAATTTTGCAATACTAGTTACTGCTCGGGTTACTATAAAATCAAACTGTCCATTTACCTCTTCAGCTCTTTGGTGGTAAGCTTTTATATTGCTTAAGCCTAATCTGTCTGCAATTTCGTTTACCACCTTAATTTTTTTACCAATAGAATCCACCAAAACAAATTGACAATTCGGATACAAAATAGCTAATGGGATTCCAGGGAAACCACCACCTGTACCTACATCTAAAATTTTTGTCCCATCTTTAAAATCTACCACTTTCGCAATGGCTAACGAGTGCAGCACATGTTTAAGGTAAAGCTCTTCTATGTCTTTTCTGGAAATTACATTAATTTGAGCATTCCAATCTTTATAGAGCGACTCCAACATAGTAAATTGTTCTACTTGCTCTTCACTTAAATTTTTAAAATAGTTGGTTATAAGTTGCGTTTCCATTAATTAGTCATTAGATATTAAAATATTCACACATCCTCACATCCTCACATTCACACATTCACACATTCACACATTCATACATCCTCACATTGTTTCATTAATTTCTCCTATATATTTTAAAATCCCTTCGCCACCAATTTTACTTTCGGCTGAGGTAGAGAATGAAGGAGGCATTACTTCCCAATACTTCAACATTTCTTTTTTGTAATGAATCATGTTTTTATTAAGATTTGAGCTGTTTAGTTTGTCAATTTTGGTGAAAACTATAGCAAACGGAATTTGTTTTTCACCCAACCATTCCATAAAGTCGATGTCGATTTGTTGAGGAGGAAGCCTGGAATCTATCAACACAAAAAGATTGAGTAAATTTTCTCGTTGAAGAATGTAATCAGAAATAAATCCTTGCCATTTTAATCTGTTTTTTTGCGATGTTTTGGCATATCCATAACCAGGTAAATCAACCAAATACCAAGCATCATTAATTAAAAAATGATTAATAAGCTGCGTTTTCCCTGGCGTTTGCGAAATTTTAGAAAGTTTTTTGTTGTTGGTTAGATAGTTTATTAAGGAAGATTTTCCCACATTAGACCTTCCTATAAAAGCATATTCGGGTAATGTTGGCTCAGGACAAAGTTCAATTTTAGTATTGCTAATTATAAATTCGGCAGTTTTTATTTTCATTTTTCAGGGGTTGAAGTTTTAAGCTTTTTTATGACTTCGTATTAAGGTTTCAAAAGTAGTTATTTGTTTCTAATACATAAGAACCTATTTCAAAATCAATTGCTCCCACATTTTATCAACAATTTAAGTGTAACAATTTCAAAAAGTTACACTTTCTTAAGTAACCCATATAGTCTTGTTTTCGTTAAAAGTTATCAACAAAGTGGTAGAAAGTGGTAAGAAGTGGTAAAAAAGTTTTTATATTTACACTTTCAAAAATAAAAATCTGATTGTAAGCAAATTGTATGGCAAATTTCATCGGAGAGTTTGAATGTAAGATAGATGCGAAGGGCAGGTTAATGCTTCCTTCTGGCTTGCGCAAGCAATTAGATCCTGCTGCTCAAGAACGATTTGTGCTAAACAGGGGTTTTGAAAAATGTTTGGTGTTGTATCCAAAAAATGAATGGGAAGGAATTAGTTCGGAGGTAAACAAGCTCAATCAATATGTAAAGAAAAACAGAGAATTTATTCGCTATTTCTATAGAGGAGCAACCGAATTGGGTATTGATAATATTGGTAGAATGCTGTTTCCAAAGCAATTATTAACTTATGCAGGAGTAGAAAAAGAAGTGGTGTTGTTTGCGTATTCCAATAGAATAGAAGTGTGGGATGCAAAAACTTACACTAATTTATTAACTGATGAGCCTGATGATTTCGCCAACTTGGCAGAAGAAGTAATGGGTGGGGCTTCATCAAAAAAAGAGGACGATAATCATGTATCATAATCCGGTGTTGTTGCACGAATCGGTTGATGGATTAGCGATAAAAGCAAATGAAACAGTGGTTGATGTTACGTTTGGAGGTGGTGGTCATTCAAAAGAAATTTTAAACAGGTTGGGCGTTGAAGGGAAGTTGTTTGGTTTTGATCAGGATGAAGATGCTGTTCAGAATAGTCCAAATGATAGTCGGTTTGTTTTAGTGAAACAGAACTTTCGTTATTTGAAAAACTACTTAAAACTCTACAAAGCAATTCCTGTTGACGCGATATTGGCCGACTTAGGGGTTTCATCTCATCAATTTGATGAAGGAACAAGAGGTTTTTCCATTCGTTTTGATGGTCCGTTGGATATGCGAATGAACAAAAATGGAAAGCTTACGGCTGCTCAAATTGTGAATGAATATGATGAGCAAAAGTTGTTGTGGATTTTCAGAAATTATGGAGAGGTAAACAATGCGAAAAGATTAGTGGAGGAATTAATGAGCTACAGAAGTATGTCAAAATTAACCACCACACAACAACTTATTGAGATTGCTGAAAAATGTGTACCAGGCAAGATGCGAAACAAATATTTAGCGCAAGTTTTTCAGGCACTAAGAATTGAAGTAAATGACGAAATGAATGCGCTAAAAGAAATGATAGGGCAAGCTTATGAGGTGTTAAAACCTGGTGGAAAATTAGTAGTAATCACTTATCACTCATTAGAAGATAGGTTGGTGAAAAACTATATTAAAAACGGAAAGTTTGAAGGCGAAGTTGAGAAAGATTTTTTTGGAAACCCGCAATTAAAATTTAAAGCGATTAACAGAAAACCAATAACACCTAGTGAACAAGAATTGAAACAAAACAACAGAGCAAGAAGTGCAAAACTAAGAATAGCGGAAAAAATTTAAAAATGTGTGAATGTAACAATGTAGTAATGAGGAAATGTGTGTAAACCTTTCCCTTGAGAGTCTTGTCCCGATTTTTCGGGAGAAACACAAAGGGTGAAATGTAAAGATTGAAGTCCTTAAGTCTGAAACACAAATCTTAAACCCAAAAGCATGAACAAACTAAAATCAGAGGATAAACGAGTGCAACCTGAAGAAAAAGAGGTGGGAATAAAATCGCCTAACTTTTTTACTTCTTTGATTACGGGTAGCTTTTTAGCCAAAGAGAATGTGGTACGGGGATTACCTTTTGTGTTGTTTCTTACTTTTTTAGGGCTTCTATATATAGCGAATGGATATAATACCGAAAAATTAGTAAGAGAATTGGATAATATTAACGATGAGTTAAAAGAGCTAAGATCGGAATACATTACCATAAAATCAGATTTGAATTATGAGAGTAAACAATCTCAAGTAGCTTCAAAAAGTGAATTATTTGGTGTAAAAGAATCAACAATTCCACCAACAAAAATAATTGTTAGTGCAAAAGAATTAGAACAAATACAAGAATGAATAACGAAAAAAAAGACATATTATCTCGTGTTTATTTAGTGTATGCCGTTATTGTTGTTTTTGCAATGGTAATTATTGGACAAACATTTAATGTTCAAATAGTGCAAGGAGCTCAGTGGAAAGAAAAAGCGGAAAATCTCACTATATTTTATAATAGCATTGAAGCTGTTAGAGGAAATATTTATGCTGAAGATGGAAGTTTATTAGCCACATCAGTTCCTAAATATGAAGTGCGTTTTGATGCAAATACACCTTCTGTTTCGGATGATTTTTTTTACGAAAAAGTTGATTCTTTAGCATTGAAGTTAAGTCAACTATATCCCGAAAAATCAAAAAAACAATACCTATCGGAATTAGTTGCTGCCAGAAAAAAAGGAAGTAGATACCATTTAATAAAAAGAAATGTAAAGTTTACCGATTTAAAAGAAATGGAAACATTTCCTATTTTCAGAAAAGGAAAATACAAAGGAGGCTTTATATACACACAGCAGAACAAAAGAGTTAAACCATTTAATATTCTAGCAGAAAGAACTATTGGTTATGATAGAGATGGAATTCAGCCAGTTGGGATTGAAGGAGCTTATAGCAAAGAATTAAAAGGAATAAATGGAAAAAGATTGGAGCAGAAAATTGCAGGTGGTGTGTGGATGCCAATCAACGATGAAAACGAAATTGAACCCGTTGACGGAAGCGATGTTTATTCAACGATAGATATTAACATTCAGGATGTTGCGGAAAATGCCTTACTCAAACAGTTGAAAAAACATCATGCTGGTTACGGTTGTGTGGCTGTTATGGAGGTAGCTACAGGTGAAATTAAAGCAATTGCCAATTTACAAATGAACAAAGATAGTTCATATTATGAAACATATAATTTCATGATTGGAGCAGCCACCGAACCAGGTTCAACTTTTAAATTAGCTTCTTTAATGACTGCTTTTGAAGATGGGTATTTGAATTTAGATGATATGGTAAATACCGAAGATGGAACAACTCGGTTTTATGATGCAGTAATGCGAGATTCCCATAAGGGAGGTTATGGTGTTATTTCTATAAAAGAAGCTTTTGTTAAATCTTCAAATGTGGCTATTTCTAAGGAAATTAACAGAATTTATACCAAAGAACCTCAAAAATTTATTGATAGATTAAATAAAATGTATGTCAATAAGAAATTAGACATTGAACTATCTGGCGAAGGAACTCCAAAAATTAAAAATACTACAGACAAAACATGGTCTGGAATTACGCTTCCTTGGATGTCGATAGGTTATGAATTGGAACTCACCCCATTAAATATTCTTACTTTTTATAATGCTGTTGCCAATAATGGAAAAATGGTAAAACCCAAGTTTGTAAAAGAAATAAGATATAGAGGGAAGTTGGTTAGAACAATCGAAACAGAAGTGTTAAATCCCTCAATCTGTTCTCAAAAAACAATCGCAATGGCAAAAGAAATGCTAGAAGCAGTTGTTGAAGAAGGAACTGCTAGAAATTTAAAAAATGACACCTACAAAATTGCTGGAAAAACAGGAACAGCACAAATTGCAAATAAAAAATTAGGTTATAAATATAAAGGAGATATAAAAGTAAGTCATCAAGCATCATTTGTAGGCTATTTTCCTGCTGATAATCCTAAATATACCTGCATAGTTGTAGTAAACGCACCATCAAAAGGAGTGTATTATGGAAACTTAGTTGCAGGTCCTATTTTTAAAGAAGTTGCAGATAAAGTATATGCAACAAGTTTAGGTATTCATAAAGAAATAAACAAGACCGAAAACCTTGCACTTTCTCGCATTCCTTATGCAAAAGATGGGAATTATTCCGATTTAAAAACGATTTACACCCAATTTAATATTAAAACTAAAGCAAACAATAGCGTTGATGAGTGGGCTAAGATTAGTACTGGAGTTGATGAGGTAACTATCTCATCAAGAAAAATACCACCAATTTATGTGGCCGATGTGGTTGGAATGGGCATTAAAGATGCTTTGTATATACTAGAAAATCAAGGGTTGAGAGTTGTTTTTACAGGAAAAGGAGTAGTGAAAAATCAATCAATTGCTGTAGGAGAAAAAATTATAAAAGGAGAAAAAATAGTGCTAATGCTAGAATTATAACTATAACTATAACTATAACAAGGGGTCATAACCCCTTGCCGAAAAGAAAAAATGAAACAACTAAAAGACATATTATACAAAACAGGAATTGAAGAATTGGTGGGTTCTACTAATCTAACTGTAGAAAAAATTTGTTTTGATTCTAGAAAAGTAGAAAAAAATAGCCTTTTTGTAGCTGTTTCCGGAACTGTTGTAGATGGACATCAGTATATAAATCAAACCATAGAAAATGGAGCAATTGCAATAATTTGTGAAGTATTTCCTGAAAAATTAATAGAAAACATTACGTACGTAAGAGTTAAAAACTCATCAGCAGCTCTTGGAATTATTGCCGCTAACTTTTTCGATAATCCTTCTTCCGAAATAAAATTAGTTGGAATTACAGGTACAAATGGAAAAACTACAACAGCTACTTTATTACATGAATTGTTCACGCAATTAGGACATAAATCAGGACTACTCTCAACCGTAATAAATAAAATTGGAAGCGAAAATTTTCCGTCAACACATACTACGCCTGATGCTATCCAATTAAATGCATTACTAAGAATGATGGTTGATGAAGGTTGTTCATATTGTTTTATGGAAGTAAGTTCTCATGCCATTCATCAGCACAGAATTGCAGGGGTTGATTTTACAGGTGCTGTATTCACTAACATCACACACGACCATTTAGATTACCACAAAACCTTTGATGAATACATTAAAGCTAAAAAAATGTTTTTCGATAATCTGCCTAATAAAGCATTTGCTTTGGTAAACAAAGATGATAAAAATGGAATGGTAATGCTTCAAAATTGCCAGGCAAACAAGTATTCTTTTGGTTTAAAAACGATGACCGATTTTAGCTGCAAGGTGTTGGAAAGTGATTTTTCAGGGATGCTATTAAATATTGATAACAATGAAGTTTGGACAAAATTAATTGGTGGGTTCAACGCTTATAACCTTTTATCTATCTATGCAACAGCTATTTTATTAAATCAAGATAAGTTAGAAGTTTTAACAGCTATAAGCAATCTAGTTTCTGTTGAAGGTAGGTTTCAATACATAAAATCTGCCGAAAATGTGGCTGCCATTGTTGATTATGCACACACACCAGATGCACTTAAAAATGTATTATCAACCATCAAAGAAATTAGAACAGGAAATGAAAAAGTGATAACAGTTGTAGGTTGTGGAGGAAATAGAGATAAAGAAAAACGCCCAATAATGACAAAGATAGCGTGCGATTTTTCCGATAAAGTAATTCTTACTTCAGATAACCCTCGCAATGAAAACCCAGAACAAATTATTACCGATATGCGAGCTGGCGTTGAACCCTTGCATTTTAAAAAAGTATTGGCAATTACCAATCGAGAAGAAGCAATAAAAACAGCTTGTGCCTTAGCTGAAGCCAATGATATTATTTTGGTTGCAGGAAAAGGACACGAAAAATACCAAGAAATAAATGGCGAAAAATTTCCTTTTGATGATATGGAGGTGTTGAAAGGGGTGTTAATGTGAGGATGTGAGGATGTGAGGATGTGAGGATGTGAGGATGTGAGGATGTGAGGATGTGTGGATGTGTTTAATTAAAAATTAAAATTACAGAATAAAATGGATAAAAACGAGAAACCAAATGTGATACTTGATTTAGTATTGGCTTTTTCATTAAAAGTAATAAGCTATGCTGAGCTTTTAGAGAAAGAACGAAAGTTTGTTGTTGCAAATCAATTGTTAAAATCAGGAACAAGTATTGGAGCAAATGTTTGGGAGGCACAAAGTGCTGAAAGTAAAGTAGATTTTATTCATAAATTGAAAATTGCCAATAAAGAAGCTTACGAAACTGAATATTGGATAAAACTATGTCAATTAGCAGAAAGTTATCCTAATCCTGATGGTTTGCAAGATGCTATTTTGAGCATTAAAAAAGTACTAGGAAAAATTATTTCAACAACAAAAAATAACAATTATACGCATAGTAAATAATTCACACATTCACACATCAAATAATTCACACATTAATTATGCTTTACTATCTTTTTCATTACCTAAATTCAATTGACTTTCCAGGGGCTGGAGTGTTTGAATACATCTCTTTTAGAGCGGCAATGGCTGTTATTGTTTCGCTACTAATTTCTATGGTTTTTGGTAAAAGAATTATCCAAAAATTGCAACTGCTGCAAGTTGGCGAAATTGTAAGAGATTTAGGGTTGGAAGGACAAATGAAAAAACAAGGCACTCCAACTATGGGTGGACTTATTATTTTATCTGCCATACTTATCCCTACTTTATTATTCGCCAAATTGGATAATATCTATGTGATTTTAATGCTTGTGTCAACGGTGATGCTTGGAACTATTGGTTTTATTGATGATTACATAAAAGTTTTTAAAAAAAATAAAGAAGGATTAGCTGGTAAATTTAAGGTGTTAGGGCAAATAATGGTGGGAATTTTTGTGGGAACGATTCTTTATTTTAATCCCGATGTGGTGGTAAAGCAAAAAATTATGGATGCAAATGCTCCAGCTCACGTTAGCTATCAAATTCAAAATGATATTGAAACAAAAGTGATTGAAAACTACACTTGGAAAGAAGTAAAATCAACATTAACAACCATTCCTTTTTTTAAAAACAATGAATTTGATTACGCATCCTTAACCACTTGGGCAGGAAAATATGCTTATTTATTAGGCGGTATTTTATTCATTCTCATTGTAATTATAATTGTAACAGCAGTATCTAATGGAGCTAATATGACCGATGGATTGGACGGCTTGGCAACAGGAACTTCTGCAATTATTGGAGTTACTCTTGCCATTTTTGCCTACGTTTCGGGCAACACTGTTTTTGCCGAATACCTCAATATTATGTACATACCTAATTCGGGCGAATTGGTAATTTTTATAGCTGCTTTTGTGGGGGCTTGCGTTGGGTTTTTGTGGTATAATTCCTATCCTGCCCAAGTTTTTATGGGCGACACAGGCAGCTTAGCACTAGGCGGTATTATTGCCGTTTTTTCATTAGCCGTTCGCAAAGAAATGTTAATCCCATTACTATGTGGAATATTTTTAGTCGAAAATCTTTCGGTTATGATTCAGGTGGGATATTTCAAATACACAAAGAAAAGATATGGCGAAGGACGAAGGGTGTTTTTAATGGCACCTCTACACCATCATTTTCAGAAAAAAAATATGCCCGAAGCTAAAATTGTTGCCCGCTTTTGGATAGTAGGAATAATGCTCGCTCTCTTAACTTTTGTAACACTGAAATTAAGATAATTTTTGATGTGTGAATCCCGAGAGGTCGGGACAAGTTGTGTAGATGTGTGAATGTGTGAATGACTAATAACTAATAACTAATGACCAAATTAACCATACTCGGAGCAGGCGAAAGCGGAACAGGAGCAGCTATTTTGGCTAAAAAGCAAGGGTTTAGGGTGTTTTTGTCGGACAAAGGAAAAATAAAAGAAAAATACAAAAACGTTCTTATAAATATTGATGTTGAATGGGAAGAAAATCAACACACCGAAAGTAAAATTTTTGATGCCGATGAGGTAATTAAAAGCCCTGGAATACCTGATTCGGCTCCATTGATTTTGCAGCTTAAAGAAAAAGGCATAAATGTAATTTCTGAAATTGAGTTTGCAGGCAGATATACCAACGCAAAAATAATAGGAATTACAGGAAGTAATGGCAAAACAACTACAACAATGCTAACCTACCACATCTTAAAAAACGCTGGTTTAAATGTGGGGTTGGCAGGAAACATAGGCGAAAGTTTTGCTAAACAAGTTGCCGAAAATGATAAAGATTATTATGTGTTAGAACTAAGTAGTTTTCAGCTTGATGGAATGTTTAACTTTAAAATAGACATTGCCATTTTGCTAAACATTACTCCCGACCATTTAGATAGGTATAACTATCAATTTGAAAACTATGCAGCATCAAAATTTAGAATTATTCAAAATCAAGATGAAAACTGTCATTTTATTTATTGCGAAGATGATAGTGTGATTGTTGATATGATTGACAAACATATAGTTGTAGCACAAAAACACCCATTCAGCATAAAGAAAGAAGTAAAAAACGGAGCATACATTAAAAATGAAAAATTAATTATAAACATAAACCAAAAACAATTTAATATGACACTACAAGCACTAGCACTTCAAGGCAAACACAATCTGTATAACTCAATGGCATCAGGAATAGCAGGAAGAGCCTTAGAATTAAAAAAAGAAATAATTAGAGAAAGTTTGTCTGATTTTGAAACCATCGAACATCGATTAGAACACGTTTTAAATGTACACGGAATAGCCTTTGTGAATGATTCAAAAGCAACTAATGTAAACTCAACTTGGTATGCCCTAGAAAGTTATGAAAACAATATTATTTGGATAGTGGGCGGTGTGGATAAAGGCAATGATTATGAAATGCTCAAAGAATTAGTTTCTGAAAAAGTAAAAGCTATCATCTGCTTAGGCAAAGATAATTCAAAAATTCACGAAGCATTTAGTAAAATTATACCAACCATTGTTGACACAAATTCTGCAAAAGATGCTGTAAATATGGCGTATCAATTAGGTAGAAAAGGTGATACTGTGTTGCTTTCTCCAGCTTGTGCGAGTTTTGATTTGTTTGAAAACTATGAAGACAGAGGAAATCAATTTAAAGCAGCCGTTAGAGGGCTTTAATAATGTGTAAATGTGAAAATATAACAATTAACTGATGATAATTAACTGATAACCAATGACTAATAACTAATAACTTTGTGAACATTATAGATAAATACATAAAAGGAGATAAGGTAGTATGGCTTGTAGTGTTGCTATTAGCTATCTTATCTGTGTTGGCTGTTTATAGCTCTATTGTTACGTTGGCTTATAAATACAAAGATGGAGATACATTTTACTATCTATTCAAGCATTTAGTAATTTTAGTAATTGGGGTTTTGTTAATGATATTGGCACACAATATAAATTTTAAATATTATTCCAGAATATCCCAAATAGCTTTGTTTCTTTCCATTCCATTGTTGTTGCTTACACTAATTACAGGAGCTAATATTAATGAAGCAAGTCGTTGGTTAGTAATTCCAGTTATAAACCAAACTTTTCAAACGTCCGATTTAGCAAAATTGGCGTTAATAATGTACTTAGCTCGTTTTTTATATAAGCATCAAAATAATATTAGCGATTTTAAACAAACTTTTCTTCCCATAATGGTTCCCATAATTATTGTTTGCGGACTTATTTTACCTGCCAATTTTTCAACAGCAGCAATGCTTTTTGCCACAAGCTTAATTATTATGTTTGTTGGAAGAATAAGTTTAAAATACATATTTTCATTAATCGCTATCGGAATAACTTGCTTGTTAATAATGTTACTTATTGCAAAAGTAAAACCCGATTTATTACCTAGGGCAGATACTTGGGTAAAACGTATTGAATCTTTTTCATCGGGTTCAAAAGAAGGAAATTATCAAGCCGACCAAGCTAAAATTGCCATTGCAACGGGCGAGCTTTTTGGTAAAGGACCAGGAAAAAGCACCCAACGAAACTTTTTACCTCATCCTTATTCCGATTTTATTTATGCCATTATTATTGAAGAATATGGATCTGTTATAGGTGGCTTAGGGCTCATTATGCTGTATTTAATTTTATTTTTTAGAGGAATAAAAATCGCCAAAAATGCCGAAACAACCTTTGGTTCGCTGCTCGCAATAGGCTTGTCGTTTAGCTTAGTATTTCAAGCAATGATTAATATGGCAGTTGCCGTAAATCTTTTTCCAGTAACAGGTCAGCCTTTGCCTTTGGTAAGTATGGGCGGAACTTCTATTTGGTTTACTTGCTTGGCAATAGGCGTAATTTTAAGTGTGAGCAGAACAGGGGAAAACAATGTGAAAATGTGAGAATGTGAAAATGTGTAAATGTGTGAATGAAAATCAGCGGTAATCAGCGTAATCTGCGGGAAACAAATTGATGTGTGAATGTGTGAATGAAAATCAGCGGTAATCAGCGTAATCTG
>PHDR01000373.1 GCA_002841035.1 Bacteroidetes bacterium HGW-Bacteroidetes-12
TGATAAAATTAAAGGAATATACTTAGACATATCTTCTATACCAACGGGAATGGCGAATTTAGAAGAAATAAGAGCTGCTTTGTTAGATTTTAAATCGTCAGGAAAATGGATAGTTAGTTATTCAGAAATTTATTCTCAAAAAGGATATTATTTAGCTTCTGTTGCAGACCAAGTTTATTTAAACCCAGCTGGTATTATGGAATTAAGAGGATTGTCGTCTGAATTAATGTTTTTTAAAAACGCATTAGAAAAATTAGATGTAGAAGTTCAAATTATTCGTCATGGAAAATTTAAAAGTGCGGTTGAGCCTTTTATGTTGGAAAAAATGAGTGAATCTAATCGTAAGCAAATGGAGTTGATTTTAAATTCTACTTGGATAAGTATGTTAGATGCCGTTACTACAAGCAGAAAAATTACTTTTGAAACGATTAATGAATTGGCTGATAAAATAAAAATTCAGGATGCAAAAGATGCACTAGAGCATGGTTTTGTAGATAAGTTAGTTTATAAAGATGAGTTGAATGATATTTTAAAAGAAAAATTAGCAGTGAAAGATGAAAGTGAAATTAATTTATTGAGATTAAACAAATATGCAGCTTCCATTGTAAATCCTTTTGAAGAGCTAAAAAAACTTGCTCCAACCAACAATCAAATAGCTGTAATTTATGCTAGCGGAGATATTGTAAGTGGTAAAGGAGAAAAAGATGATATGGGTTCAGAAACTATTTCGTCAGCAATTAGAGAAGCTCGTTTAGATACAAATGTAAAAGCGATTGTGTTGCGAGTAAATTCACCTGGAGGAAGTGCTTTAGCTTCGGATGTAATGTGGCGAGAAGTAGTGTTGGCAAAAAAAGCAAAACCAGTTATTGTTTCTATGGGGAATGTTGCTGCTTCTGGTGGATATTATATTTCTTGTGCTGCGGATAAAATTGTTGCCGATGAAAAAACGATAACAGGTTCAATAGGCGTTTTTGGGGTTATTCCAAATGCAAAAGGGTTTTTTAACAATAAATTGGGAATTACTTTCGATACGGTTAAAACCAACACTCACTCTGATATGATGACTATTTTCAGACCATTAACAGCCGAAGAAAAAGGAATTATTCAAATTGGTGTTGAAAAAATTTATGATGATTTTATTTCTAAAGTAGCAGAGGGTAGAGGGATGACAAAAGAGCAAGTAGATTCTATTGGACAAGGAAGAGTTTGGGTTGGAACTGATGCTCTGAAAATAGGTTTGATTGATGAAATTGGAGGGATGAAGAGAGCGATTGAAATAGCTAAAGATATGGCTAAATTAGATACCTATGAGTTGGTTGATTATCCAAAAGTAAAGAAAAATCCATTTATGGATGTTGTTATTGCTCTTTCGGAAGATGCTGAAACTCGTATTGTAAAAAATAAATTAGGAGAAAGCTATAAATACTATCAAAAAATTGAGAAAGTAGCTACTCAATCTGGTATTATGGCAAGAATGCCTTATGAAATAGATATACATTAAAGAATTAATTCTTCAAAAAGAAAGCCCGATAGTTTAAACTATCGGGCTTTCTTTTGCTATCAAATGGAGTTCGATTATTTTTTTTTATTTTACATTAAACTCTAGCATTTTCGTATCTTCAATGTAACAAGTAAGTTTATCATCAATTGAAACAGCACTAACTCCAGCTGGAGTTCCTGTAAAAATGTAATCACCAATTTTTAGTGTTACAAACTGCGAAACATAAGCAATTATTTTGTTAAAACTAAACAGCATATCACTCGTATTACCTACTTGCCGTAGCTCATCATTAATTTTTAAGCTAAAGTTTAAGTTGTTGATGTTTTCAAATTTAGAAATGGGAATAAAATCACTTGTGGGAGCAGAAAAATCAAAGGCTTTGGCTTTTTCCCAAGGTAATCCTTTTGTTTTGCATTGTTCTTGAATATCGCGAGCGGTAAAATCTATTCCAACACCAATTTCATTGAAGTATTTATGGGCAAACTTTTCTTCAATGTGCTTACCAATTTTAGAAATTTTTAATACAATTTCTACCTCGTGGTGCAAGTCTTTTGTAAAACTAGGGTAAATAAAAGGATTTCTTTTAGGTAATAATGCTGTGTCGGGTTTAATAAAAAAAACTGGTTCAGAAGGAACAGGATTGTTCAGTTCCTTTGCATGATTTACATAGTTTCTTCCTATACAAATAATCTTCATTTTAGTATATTTTAAACAAATTTTCAGTTCTCATTTTTCAATCTTCAGTATTCAGTTCTCAATCTTCAATCGTAATTCGTAATTCGTAAATCGTAAATCGTAAATCAAAAATCGTAACTCGTAAATTTCACTTTAAAGCGTTTAGTTTAATTTGAGTAAGTACTTTTTTTGTATATAATGGAAAATCGCCATTCATCATCCAGTGGTAATAACCTGGTTCTTTTTCCAACACTTCTTTCACTGATTTTCCTTTGTGTTTCCCAAAATTAAAAACTTCCACATT
>PHDR01000374.1 GCA_002841035.1 Bacteroidetes bacterium HGW-Bacteroidetes-12
GAGCCAATCTTTAAACAGAAATGACAACATTGCAGCGGCGGCTAAAATATAGATAATGGCGTTAAGGAATTGTTGAATAAATATCCGCCATTTTGTTTTTGGTTTTTTAGTCGGAATTTCATTCTTTCCAAATTGTGCATTACGTTCTGCAACTTGTGTTTTTTCCAAACCGAATTCCACATCACTATTTAATTGAAGCACCACATTTTTGTATGCAAGCGCATGTGGATTTTTAACGATGTTAATGTTTAGTGAATCCATATAAATCGGATTAAAACAGCATAGATTAAAAAAATATGGTCAAATGGAACTTTCCGCAGATAAATTAAACACACAATATTTTGGGCGTTACCACAAGGGTCAGGCTTTCCGCTGCAATTTTTTTTTGAGAAAAAAATCTCAAAAAAAAGATTTCCGCTTCTATCCTTAACGCAAAAAAAAAGTCACCAATTTGAATTTAACCTAAAACGCTAAGTTAACTTCATTAGGTTGTTTCTGAAATGATTTTGCTCAGTTTGAAAATGTAAACCTGTTTAATAAATCATAAATATTTGCTATTATTTTCACTTCCAATCCAAATCCAATGAATGATCCTCATTCCAAATAACGCGAGTTCCCAACGGAATTCCTTCCCGGTCTAAGACCGACTTCAGCCATAAAGCATCAACCTCAGAAGCGTTGTGAAGTTTGAAATTTTTAGTTTCCATAGGAAACATTTTTAAGGAAATGAGTTCGCCATTTTCCAAATTTATTTCCGGAAAGTACATCAAACCCAATTCATCCCGAAATTCATCGTAGCCTGCAATACCTTCATAATCATTAATAAAATCGCCCGCGCCATAAATGATAAGTTTGTTCTGGTACACTTCTATTCCTATTGGATGATGGGATGAATGACCATGAATAAGGTCAACTCCAGCTTTATCTATAAGTTCGTGCGCCAATTTTTGATGTTTTGCCGGAATGTCATATCCCCAATTATCGCCCCAATGGACTGACAGTATTACAATATCATTTTTCTGCTTTATTTTATCGACTTCATTCTTTATTAAGGCGACAGCCATTTCATCATTTTCAGGAAGCATATTGATACCCGGTAAATTTTCTTGCGCAGTCCAAAATTTTGGAATCCCGCTGCTTTTGGCGCCGTAAGACAGCACAATTATTTTGCCTTTGTTCATTGGCAGGGTCGCTGGCGTTGCGGCCTCTATATCATTTATCCCTGCGCCGGCAAAAGCAATATCCGATTTTTTCAGGGTATTTAAAGTTTCTATAAGTCCGGCTCGTTCCCAATCTAAAGTATGATTGTTAGCCAAAGAACAAAAGTCGATTCCGGCTGTCTTGAGCACGTCCACATTTTTTGGATGCATTCGGTAATTAATTCCTTTCCCTTCCCAAGGTTTCTGGTGGATGGTGATACTCGTTTCCAGATTGATGATTTTTGCCGAAGGCAACATTTTTTTCCAAATTCCCAATGCGTCTCCCCAAATATAAGAGAATGATACAGGCTGTAAAATTGGGCCATTTTTGCTTTCAGCCAAACGCACATAATCTTTTGCGTCAATTACATAAGATTCATAAATCTTCGGTGGAACCGAATGCGGAAATATTTGATCAATTCCCCTGCCAAGCATCACATCTCCGCAAAGAAATAATCTTACGGATTTTTCTGATGCATTCTGTTGTTTCATTGGAGGATAGGTTACTTTTTTAATGGACAGAAAGATGAAAATTAAGGAAATGAGAAATAAATGGCAATGGAGCGTTTTCATGATAATCAGAATCAAATTCAGATTAAATTTCTATTCTAATTGTAATCATTTCTGCTGAAGGTTATAGTGCTTAAAATAGCTAATATATAGAACTTTTTGGCTATATGTAGCATTAAAAATTTACATGAGAGGCTAAGAGCCAAATTCAAAAACACCAAATACCGGCTACCCAGAATTTAATAAATAGTTTCTAAATCTATTGGATCGGTTTTCACTTCCCTATGAATATCTTCATAATCGACTTCTTTAGAATCATCTTTATCTGATTTCTTGCTGAAGGTATTCAAAAAGAAGTTGGCTATGGTAGTTACAACTTCAGGATATTTAGCCACCAGATTTTCGACACTAAGCATTAAAGCACTGCCGAAAAACTTTTTGAAAGGAACTTTTACAATACGCTGGAACAATATTTTAGAGAGATAGCCTAAGCCCAAACCAACAGAAGTGCTTACTAAGCTATCTTTTAAATTTTGTGGTTCAACAATTTCCCTAAAAATATTTTTGATAATATTTATTGGTTTTATGCTTTCATAGGTTTGATTAAAAATCTCCTTCAGCATTTTTTCTTCTTCAAGCCGTTTATTTTTTAATAATAGTATCGCATCTTCAAGATCTGATATTGATTGTATTTTTCCCATAATGAATTATTATTGAAGAATTTCTTTAATAATGATGTTGCCTACAGGTTTTTTAATCCAT
>PHDR01000375.1 GCA_002841035.1 Bacteroidetes bacterium HGW-Bacteroidetes-12
CCCTGTTTCTTCATTTAATTTGTTTGATGTATTTTTACAAAAATAAGACAAAACTTGTATTTAGTATAAAATAATTACGAAAACGTTGTAATAACACTACAAAAAATTATGAATCGTTGAAAATAATTAAATATTTAAATTTTACGTTAAAAAATTAATTATTCAACAATGAAAGTTACAACTAAGTTTGGCAATAAATAGAATTTAATATAAATTTTATAAAAATATGTACATAAAAATAAGCATAAATTTTTTAGCAATTGATTTTATTGAATGAAATATACTTAAAATATTTGGCTGGAAGTGTATTTTTTATATGAATTGTATTAAATTTAAGGAAAGGTTAATTAATTTGATAAATCACTTATAAAATAAAGGGGGTGTTAGCAAATTACTGTTAAAAACTGCCAATTAAATTTGATTTATTGTGCTAATTAAGTATATTTATGCAAAAATAATATATATGAAAATTGAAAGCTGTCCAAATTGCGGTTCCGATGAATATGTTAAAAGCGGTGTAATAAAAGACAGACAACGCTATAAATGTAAGAAATGCCACTATTATTTTACCGTAAACAAAGTTGGCAAACAAATTGATTCCTATTATGTAAATAAAGCATTACAGCTATATTTGGAAGGTTTGAGCTATCGGGAAATTGAACGAATTTTAGGAATTTCGCACGTGAGTATTATCAATTGGGTAAAAAAATTCAACGTAAAACGTCCATATAGTTTTGAATATCATTCTACTTACAAAATTTTAAACGCCTCTGAACTAGCCAAGTATTTCTCTACAAATAAAAATTTAATTGGCGCAGGCGTTATTGTCACTGAACTTGGTGATAAATTTATGCTAATTCGCTGGGAACGGTTTAAAGGTTAACTATATTAATTTACAAGTATCTATATTAAATTTTATTGCCCGCATTTTTCTTTTCATATTGTAATGGCTAAAATTAATGGTTTAGCAAAAAAACATAATTAATTAACCAAATTTATTTTTATGAAAAAACAATTTTCAATTTTGTTAATTCTTCTCTTGGGATTAACGAACTACAGTTATGGTCAGTGGAATGCCAAAGGCACTTCCAGTGATTTTGGAATTAGTTGGGGTGGTTTTGTTAAAGCAGATTACATGTATGACACGCGTCAAAATGTAACTGCCAGAGAAGGCCACTTTTTATTATTTCCGTCTTTGGCAAATATGGAAGGAGGGAAAGACATTAATTCCGAACCCAATTTTAACATTTTAGCCGTCCAGACTAGGTTAACTGGAAAAATTCATGGACCCGATTTTTTTGGCATGAAAACTTCTGGCGTTATTGAAGGCGCCTTTTTTGGTCAATCGGATTCAAATATTAATGGATTTAGGTTGCGCCATGCCTTTGTGCAATTGTCCAATGACAAAGTTGATATTATTATGGGACAATATTGGAACCCATTATTTGTAACTGCGGTGTATCCTGGAACGTATTCTTTTAACACAGGGGTGCCTTTTCAACCCTTTTCCAGAAATCCACAGATACGATTAACCACAAAAGGTAAAATACGATTTATTGGTGTTGTGTTTTCAGAACGTGATTTTGCCAGTAGAGGACCAGGAGCACCAGCAGGATCTTCAACTTTCCTGAGAAACTCCGGATTACCGCAGTTTCATACTCAACTACAGTTTGGAGGAAAAGAATTTTTAGGCGGATTTGGTTTAAATTTAAAAACTTTGAGACCAGAATTAGGGGGAGGTACCATTACTAACAAAGTATTAATTTCATATATGAAAGCAACATTAGGTAAGGCTACATTTAAATTGGAAGGTATTTATGGTGAAAATATGTCTGACGTATTGTCAATTAGTGGTTTAGCACATGACCAAAATGGTGGCTATACCGCTAATAAAACCTTATCTGTTTGGAGTGAGATTGAAGGCAAAGGCAAAAGTATGGAGTGGGGTATTTTTGCAGGTTATTCAAAAAATAACGGATTTAATGATCCCGTAGGAGGAGATATTTATGGATTAGCACCAACAATGGATCATGCTTTTAGAGTTTCTCCTCGTATTGGTTGGTTTTCAGGCAATATGACAATAGGAACTGAATTTGAGTATACATCTGCTCAATACGGTGCTTTAGCAGCAAATAAAATGGATATAGATACTAGAGGAATTGATTCCGTCAGTAATTTTAGGGTATTGGTATCAGCAATTTACGGATTTTAACTAATTAAATTTAAATTATACAATTATGTCAAAAGAAAACATGAAAGCATATTGGAAAGAAAATCTAAAATATTTGGCAATATTGCTAGGTATCTGGTTTTTGGTTTCCTACGTGTTCGGAATCTTTTTAGTGGAAGAGTTAAATACCATCAGATTTGCCGGTTTTAAACTGGGCTTTTGGTTCGCTCAACAAGGGTCAATGTATGTATTTGTTATCTTAATATTCGTCTATGTAAAAT
>PHDR01000376.1 GCA_002841035.1 Bacteroidetes bacterium HGW-Bacteroidetes-12
TACCCCAAACGCATAAGAAAAACAAATAATAATTTTGAAATAATTTAATATGTCAAAAGGAACAACGAGTTACCGGATAGGCGATCAAAATGCTTTACATTACTTCACAATTACTACAGTATTTTGGATAGATGTTTTCACAAGAAAAATTCACAAAGACATTATTGTTGATAGTCTTGATTTTTGCAGAAAAGAAAAAGGATTAGAATTATTTGCTTATGTAGTTATGTCAAACCATATTCATTTGATTTGTAAAGCTAAAGATGGTTTTAAATTATCGGATATTTTAAGAGATTTTAAAAGGCATACGGCAAAATTTATTATTCAAGAGATTGAGAGCAACCCTTTTGAAAGCCGAAAAGAATGGATATTGAATTTGTTAAAAATAGCAGGAGCAGAAAATCAAAAAAACAAAACCTATCAATTTTGGAGACAAGACAATCATCCAATAGTTCTTTATAAGAATGAAACTATTGATGAAAAAATAGATTATATACACAACAATCCTAATAGAACAAGGAATTGTATTAAACCAGGAAGATTATTTGTATAGTTCTGCTCGTAATTTTGCTAATTTAGAAGCTGTTATTCAATTGAATGTATTATGAGAAAAAATAATGCGTTTGGGGTGCAACCCCAAATGAGCGGGTTAATCCAACTGTAATTATGCGAATAATTTGACCTGTAAATGAAATAGATAAACATCCAATTATCCAATAGATATTAGTGAAATCAACTAATTCAAAATCTGTAACATATATTACAAGTGCAGCAACTAAATAAAGAAATAATGGGATAAAACTTCTTTTATTAAATAACCAATTTCCTCTTTTGTCAAAATATTCTACAAGTCCCATAAATAAAATTTAATTGGAAAGATGTCTATTGTCTAAATTGAGTAATTATTGTTTTATGAATTTTTGAACTGAAAAGGAATTTTCATTGAGTATTCTTAAAAAATAAATACCTTTTGTAAGGCTATATATATTAATTTCCTTACGATTTTCTGTATTATTCAATTGTGTTTTATAAACTATCTGCCCAACAGAATTTAATATTTCTATGGTTGCTTTATGATTGTTCGGGTTTTCAATAGAAATAAAATCTATTGCAGGATTTGGATAAACATTTATATCAGATTGATGTAAAGCAATTTTATTTCCTGTTACTTCATCGCCAAAATGAAGTATGGTACCGTAGCCTCCTGTTGCACAACCTGCATTTGCATCTATAAAATATACGCATAAAAGTTCGTTTGATGTGCCAGAACTTTGTATTGCCCAGCTGGTTCCTCCATTTGTAGTATGTAAAATTACACCAGATTCACCAACTGCCCAGCCAGTATTGTTATCAATAAAATGTACACTTTTCAAATGTGTTGTTATGCCTGAATTTTGAGTATTCCAGTTATTGCCACCATTGGTAGTATGTAAAATTGTGCCATTGTGTCCTACACACCAGCCATTATTGGCATCTGTGAAACATACGCTTCTTAGATAATCTGTTGTACCTGATGTTTGAGGATTCCAATTAGTACCTCCATTTGTCGTCTTAACAATATATCCGTTATATCCTACTGCCCAGCCTGTATTTGCATCGGCAAAACAAATGCCAATCAGATCATCGGTAGTTCCTGAATTTTGAGGATTCCAATTAGTACCTCCATTTGTAGTGTGAATAATTGTGCCGCTATATCCTGCTGCCCAGCCAGTATCTGCATCAGTAAAACAAACATTTCTTAAATTTTTGGTTACTCCTGATGTTTGGCTTGTCCAGTTACTTCCGCCATTAGTTGTTTTTGTGATTTTTCCATTAGATCCAACAGCCCAACCTGTATTATTGTCGATAAAATAAACTCCGCTGAGCCAACTTGTGAATGGTGCAGATTGTTCTATCCATGTTGTTCCTCCGTTTGTAGTATGTAAAATGGTTGCTCCAACTACCCATCCTGTAGATGTATTTGTAAAAAATGTTCCCATGAGATATTGCATTGAGCCAGTAGATAGAGGAGTCCATGTACTACCTCCATTTGAGGTATGCAGAATAAGACCATAATATCCGACTGCCCAGCCTATATTTGCGTCAAAAAAGCAGACACTTCTAAATGTCTCAGTAGTTCCTGAATTTTGAGCAATCCAATTAGTACCACCGTTGGTAGTATGATATATTAATCCTGCATTTCCAACTATCCAGCCGGTATTTGCATCAGTAAAAGATACACTTGTAAAATATTCGTTAACACCAGTAGGCTGAGCTGTCCAGTCAGCTCCACCATTTGTAGTATGTAAAACGTTACCATAACCACCACCAACAACCCAACCTGTATTTGCATCAATGAAATAGGCATCATATAATTCGTCGGTAGTTCCCGAAGTTTGTATTGCCCAGTTGCTTCCACTATTTGTGGTATATAAAATTTTTCCAT
>PHDR01000377.1 GCA_002841035.1 Bacteroidetes bacterium HGW-Bacteroidetes-12
GTTTACCGTAATGCCTTGACTAGCGTATTGAGTTAACAAAAAGTTTTGTAAATCTTCTTCTATCAATCCTTCGTCTGGCTTACGAGTTATCGTAATTCCCAAATGATGGGGAAAGCCTTCTTGCTCCAACAGCTCGGTAAATGCCCTTTCTAATTTTTCTTCGGTGAACTTCATTCTATTCTTTTTATTAATTCACTAAAGCATTTTGCAACATCTTTTTCATCAGGTATTGGTCTATATGCTAAAGCGGATAACTCAGTTTGATACTTCTCTTTTATTTGTTTCCATAAAGTTGAAAAATCAGTTACCAAAGGAGATTCCGAAATTGATTTAGTCTGCCAATCTTTCGGCTCTTCAAACATAGCTCTATCGTGTTGCAGAATGGTATCAAATTGTTTCTTGAACGAATCTGATGCTACAAATTCAATACACTCAGGATGTTGAATTAAGTAATACAAATCATAAAAATGTCGTATCTTTTTTGAAATACTTTCAACAGTATTTTCCTCGAATGAAAACCGAATCAATGAAACCATTTTTTCTAACAAGGTTTGTTCTTTATTCAATACATTCACTTCAAAGGATTGGAGATTGTATTGCTCAATGTATTTTTCATTGCTTGTTTGCATCAAAAAGTCAAACACCATACTCTGAATGGTCAATCGTTGATAAGGGAAAGGATTGGCAAACGAGTTTATTTCAACAATGAGTTTGTTATTTGCATTGCCTTTTTCAGTTGTAACGTATTCAAAAACAGATTTTCTGAATCTTGAACCTTTACTGGTTACACCGTCCATTTGCAACTCTTTTAAATCGGGTGTGATTTCTTTTTCAATAGTGCGGATGATGGTTTTAATCTCATTTCCTGTTTTACCCTTATCGTTTATGATGGCAATATCTACATCCTCCGAAAATCGCTCTATCAGATTATATCCTTTTGATAGGGATGTGCCTCCTTTAAAAACAGATTCATCAACATATTTACTTTTTGCCAAACGACTTAACACCAATGTTATCCAGTAATCTTTTTCTACAAAGGACAATGGGATGCTCAAATGCAAAGAAGCATTGAGCAGTAAATCTTTAAAAATGATATTATCCTTGTGTAGTATCATTCAATATTCCAGTTTTTGATAGTTGGCAGTTCTGTTTCTTTTATGCTCAAATTTACTTTCGTCAACGGGTTAAGGCTATTTTTTAATTCATCCAGTTTGAGTTTCAAATTCAGGTTTTCTAAAATAGCTCCTAGCAATGCCCTTACTCTAGCTGGATAAAACAATGCATATTGAATGAGCTCATTTTTTTCTTTTAGTGTTAAATCTTTTATTAAATAACTCATTCGCTTAACTGCTTGCAAAACAGAACAATCTGGTATTCCCTTAACGTCTTTTAACACATCTAAATAACCTAACAATTGATAGTTTTGGTCGGTTACATCCACATAACTTTTTACCGAACTTACTTTAAGCGTTCCTATATTTATTTTGATAGGGTTTCCCTTTGTGGCTACTTTTATTTTAAAAGCCATTTGTGTGGTTAATCCCAATCTATTGTATAAAGAAAAGCCCGTTTCATAGGCTATTCGTTTTCCTTCTTTAAATAAATACCTTTCCAATATTCCATTGCTATCCGCCCCCAATTCTCCAAATATGGTTTTACGTGGAATATAAAATACACCTTTTGATACCTTTTTTATAGTCCCATTTTTTTGCAAACGCTCCAAAGCCTTGGCTGCACTAAAAAAATCATTGGTTTCAATACCCAAATCAACATAGCCAAAAGGTTGACTTTCGGGAATGCGTTTAATGGTTTTGCGTATTTGCTCGGCTACTTTCATACTACAAAGGTACTCATTTCTATATTAATGTCAAGTTTTTGGTGCAAAAAACTTGACATATTAAAGATTCATTAACCATTAATAATTGACCATTAACCATTGTATATGCCTTTTCTAATTTTTCTTCGGTGAATTTCATTTTTGATAAAATTTATCCTCTGCCCATTTTGCAGGATTATCATTGATATATTTTGATATTGTTTGATACGATTGTTCGTTGCGGATAATGTGTTCGTGGAAATTGCGTTGCCAAACATTATACACATCTGTATTCTGGCGAATCCATTTTGTGACGCCAATTTTATATCCCCGAACAATAGACCCGATAGAATGGGGAATGATTTTTTGGAATTGGTTGTGTTGTTGTAGAGGCAGAAAATTTTCTGCCCCTACATTGGTATCATTCACCAATTCAATTATTCCGTGAACGTGGTTCGGCATTATTACATATTCGTGCAAAACCGCATTCGGAAAATGTTTGGGTATTTCCATCCAACATTTATCGGCCATTTTACCCGCATCATTCATTATCATTTCCCCATCAACCACAATACCAAACAAACACGCCCTGTCCTGACAAC
>PHDR01000378.1 GCA_002841035.1 Bacteroidetes bacterium HGW-Bacteroidetes-12
AGCTTATGTTCAAACCGATAAAGTATATAACGAATTTCGTTATAAAAAAGAATTAGAAGCTAAATATGATGAAGTAGTTGGTTACAGAAAAAGAATACTAGATAGCCTAGAAATCCAAATAAATGCTATTTCAGTAAACATCCAAAATTCTGCCTATAAAAAAGAAGAAAACATTCAGACTTATCAATATTTAGCGATGCAATATCAAGAAAAACAGAAAGCCTTTGAAGAGGATAATAATGCAATGAATCAAAAATATACGCAACAAATATGGTCTCAGTTGAATACATACATTGAAGAATATGGTAAAAAAGGCAATTTAGATTTTATTTATGGAGCTAATGGTGCAGGAAACATTATGCATGCAAATAAGGATTATGATGAAACAGAGAAGTTAATTACTTACGTTAATGAACGCTATCAAGGAGGTGCATTAAAATGAAGCAAAAAACAACAAATATCCTATTACTTTTTTTTGTTGCAATACTTTCTGCTTGTACTTCAAAAGAAATTACCGTAAGCGAATATTTATATTGGGTTAAAAACCCCGAAAATGGGCTTGTTGTGAGTAAGGAATTTGAAAATTACAAAATTAGCCTGTTTTATAAGCCAATTGAGTATATTGCCATCAATGAGCAAAGAACAACATCTCTTGATACCTTAATTTTTTTTAATCGCTTAAAAGAATTGAATGGATTCCAGTATTACACCTTAAAAATAGAAAGTTTGTCAGGAGAAGATGTATTATCAACAAACATTTCAACAGAGCAGCAATATTTTGATAGGCTGTATTATTTTACAGATGCCATTGAATACAACTTAATGTTAGAAGAAAACAGTGATACGTTGTCTTGTCAATTGTGTCATTTTGAACGAAATTATGGAGTTGCTCCATATAACAATATAGATTTAGGTTTTATTAACACAGGAATAGAATCGGATAAAACACTCGTTTTTAATGATCAGGTGTTAGGTCTAGGAAAAGTTAAATTTAAAATAGCAAAAAAGGACATTGATAATATACCCAACATAAAACTCAATTAATATGCTTATTACTATAGTAACAAAAAAAAGATTTAAAGTTATAGCTGTTTTTATGGCGGTTAACTTATTAGCACAACTAGGATTTCCTTCTGTTGCTTTTGCACTTACTAGTGGACCTTCTCAACCAGAAGCAGCTAGCTTTGAGCCGATAAACACCAACCAAATGGTAGATTTGTTTACAGGAGATTTTACCTATAACATTCCTCTATTAAATGTGCCTGGACCTAATGGGGGTTATCCTATTAATTTAGCGTATCATGCAGGTATAGGCATGGAGCAGGAATCCAGCTGGGTAGGATTGGGGTGGAACATTAACCCAGGAGCCATTAACCGTAATTTAAGAGGCATACCCGATGATTTTAGTGGTGATCAAATTGAAAAAACAGTACACATGAAACCGCAGAGAAAAATGTCCTTTGGAGGTGGATTTGCTGTTAACCTTGAAATACTAGGATTTGATGCGTTAAAAGGAGTTAATTTAGGTTTATCATCATCTATGTATTATGATAATTATAAAGGAATAGGTCAAAATACGGGCATTAATTTATCAACATCCACAGCACTTGGGTCGGCTGGTTCATTAGAAGGCTCATTAGGTATTTCTATGGATTCTAAAGAAGGGATTGGAATAAGTCCCTCTTTAAGTTTTGCAGGAGCTATTAAAGGACAAGCTTTTAAGTTCGAAACAGGATTAGATTATAATTCGAGGCAAGGACTACAGAACATCACTTTATCAGCTAATATTAATAATTTTATTAAAAATGTTACAAAGGATAGAAATGGAAAAGAGTTAAGTCAAAAAAAACAGGATAGAAGAAAATCACTCAATAAAGGAGGTATTTCAGCTGGGGCTTCTTTTTCAGCCGCTACATATGTTCCTACCATGGATATGCCAAGAGGTACTTATACTGTCAATCTTGATATGAAGTTTGGGTTCGATATTATTAACAATGATTTTTCTCCAATAAATTCTTTTGTAAAGTATTCCGAGAATAGGATTATACAAAATACTGTTTCTTTTGATAGTTATGGATTGTTATATGCACAAAACAACAACAACAAAACTACGTTGGGCGATTTTAACAGAGAAAAAGATATTCCCGTAAACAAGAAGAACAAAAGTTTACCAATTCCATCCGCTGCTTATGATGTATTTTCAATAACAGGGCAAGGAACAGGAGGTGCATTTAGAACCTATCGTTCAGACATAGGCGTATTTACCGATCCAAAAATAGAAACTACCAGTGGCGGTGGTGGGTTTGGAACAGAATTTAATTTTGGTGCCACAGGGGTACTAAATGTCGTAAAAACAGGAATTAACCCAGTCATCAGTGTTACTCAAAGTTATTCGGGCAAATGGCAAAACCATGACC
>PHDR01000379.1 GCA_002841035.1 Bacteroidetes bacterium HGW-Bacteroidetes-12
CTTTTTTAACTAAAAAAAATTATGAAACAAAAAATCCTACTTCTAACCAATATTTATCCTGACCCAGATTTAAAGCTTTTAAATAGCACAAATGTTGTTCATTATTTTGCACGCGAATGGGTTAAATTAGGGTATGAAGTCAAAGTAATTTATAATTATACAATTTATTTAAGAGTACTGCATTTAATTGCAAAATATTTTGAAGGTTTTATAGCTAACTGGTCTTTAAGCATAGTAAATACAGATAGAAAGTTAGCAGGAAAAAGGTATAGTATAGAAGGTGTTCAAGTGGAAAAAATACCATTATATAAAGCCTTACCCCGAATAAAATTTCCAAAAAAATCAATTACCAAACAAGTTGATAAAATAATAAATTCTAACATAACAGATGATTTTATACCAGATATTATTATTGGACATTTTCATAACCCAAATTTAGAACTCGTTAATTTATTAAAAAACGTATATTCAGCAAAAACATGTATAATTTTACATGGTAGTACCACCAACATTAAAAATATTTATAAAGATGATTTCCCACAACTGATAGATAATATTGATATTTGGGGATATAGATCAAGTGCAATTGGAAAAAAATTTGAAACTCTCTATAGTGTAAGACCACAGTCTTTTATCTGTTATTCAGGTATTCCTGAAAACTTTTTGACAGATACAAACGAAAAAAAGTTTTCAGTTGAAATAAAAAGAATTATTTATGTGGGAGCCTTAATAAAGCGTAAAAATCCAACTTCTTTAATTTACGCTTTAGATAAGGTATATCCCAATAAAAATTTTTCACTCACTTTTATAGGTCAAGGAAGCGAAAAGAAAAGAATGAAGAAAATAATAAGAGAATTAAAATTGATTTCAAATATTCATTTTTTGGGGCATATTTCAAGAGAGGAAGTTTCTAAAGAAATAGAAGCGTCAGAAAGCTTTATTATGATTAGTGAAAACGAGACTTTTGGGTTGGTTTATTTAGAAGCTATGGCTAAAGGGTGTATTACTATTGGTTCACGTAATGAAGGAATAGACGGTGTAATAAAAGATGGAGAAAACGGATTTTTGTGTGAGGCTGGTAATGTTATAGAGCTTACAAATATTATAAGAAAAATTAATTCACTTTCAATTACAGAAAAAAACATAATTTCTTCAAAAGCTATAGAAGCAGCTGCTAATTTAACCGATTTTAAGGCAGCTAAAAAATATTTAGATGCAGTACTTAGTTTTTAAAACGTATTTAATAATATAAATAATTCACATATAATTATATTTGAAAGTAATATCAAGTAATAACATATACATATACATAGTGTAATTTTTTACAAATATTATTGTATTCTAGTATAAATTTAGTTTAAAATGTTTTACATAAATAAAAAATGAAAAATTTATTTGCTATATATGGCTTATTTGGAATATTTCAATTGATATATTTTCGTATAAGAACCAAGATATTGTTTAAAAATGCGCGCCTTATTAGATTTCCAATTAGAATCAGAGGGAAAAAGTTTATTTCAGTTGGTAAGGGATTTACTACAGGGTTTAATTGTCGTTTAGATGCTTTTTCTGAAGATGGAAATAACTGTATAAAAATAGGCGAAAACGTTCAGATTAATGATTATGTACATATTGGAGCTGTAAAAAGTATTGAAATTGGGGATAATGTATTGATAGCTAGTAAAGTTTATATTGCTGATCATAACCATGGAAATTATTCTGAGGAAGAATGTGATTGTCCGATGAGTATTCCAAAGGATAGAAAGTTATATTCGAAAAAAGTTGTTATAGAAAAGAATGTTTGGATAGGTGAATTTGTATCAATATTGCCAGGGGTAATAATTGGTGAAGGATCTATTATTGGAACGATGTCAGTTGTTAATAAGGATATACCACCTTATTCGATTGCAGTTGGTTCACCTGCTAAAGTGATAAAAAGATATAACTATGAAACAAAATTATGGGAGAAAGTGTGAGCTTTGATAAAGATAAGATGATATCTGTTTCATTAGTAATGTATAATAATAAATTAGAAGAATTAGAAATTGCTATCAATTGTACTTTACAATCTGATTTGGTTGATAAAATTTACTTGATAGACAATTCCCCAACAGATGATTTGCATGTTCTTCAAGAATTAGATATTAATAGAATTGTATATTTATTTCAAAATGCAAATTTGGGCTTTGGAAGGGCTCATAATGTTGGAATCAATTTAGCCATTAAGAAAGGTTATGCTTACCATTTAATATTAAACCCAGATATTGAGTTTGAAATGAATGTATTAGAAAGATTACATAGCTATATGGAAATTAATTTTGAATGTGGTATTGTTACACCGAAGATATATTACAAAAATGGAGATTTGCAATATTTGTGTAAAAAATTACCATCTGCTTTTGAAAT
>PHDR01000380.1 GCA_002841035.1 Bacteroidetes bacterium HGW-Bacteroidetes-12
TAAAGGAGCATTAACAATCATAAAAGCTAAATTCGCTCCATCACCTTTAAAAAAGTTTGTTTTTTTTAAAGAAGGAAAATCAATGATTGAACAAGCCGTTTCCTTATCTCCAAAAAACATAGAAATAAGGTATTTAAGAGTTTTAATGCAAGAAAAATCACCTATATTTTTAAACTATAAAGAAAATATTAAAGAAGATATCTCATTTGTTGTTAATCAAATTGTTGAGGCAGAATTAACCTTAAAAGTAAAATATAAAATAATTAGTAATTTGGTAGAAGCTAATTTAATTTCGTACGAACAAAAATTGCATCTTTTTAATCGATTAAACAAACCATGAAAGAAATAAAAGTAATATTAGTAGATGAGCATGATAATGAAGTAGGTACAATGCCTAAATTAGAAGCTCATCAAAAAGGGATTTTACACAGAGCAGTTTCTGTTTTTCTGTTCGATTTAGATGGAAATTGGATACTTCAAAAACGAGCTGAACATAAATACCATTCAGCTAATCTATGGACAAACACCTGTTGTAGCCACCCATATCCAGAGGAAAACACAAAAAAAGCAGCACAACGAAGATTGATAGAAGAAATGGGTATTGATGTTCAGCTAACCAAAGTAATGAGCTTTGTGTATAGAGCAGAATTAGACAACAATATGATAGAACATGAATTTGACCATGTTTTCATTGGATTTTCATCTGATTTGCCCAAACCAAATAAAAACGAAGTTTCCAATTGGAAAATCATTTCTTTTGAACAACTCGATGATGAAGTTCAAGAACATCCAGAAAAATTTACAGAATGGTTCAAACTTATTTATAAAAAAGTGAACCTACATCTTACCTTAAGTAAAAAATACATTAAGAATTAAAGCATGATGTTTATTGTTTTGTTAATAGGAACATTCCTTATTATGGAAGTTGTTGCATGGAGTGCTCATAAGTATCTTATGCATGGATTTTTATGGAACTTACACGAAGATCATCACACTAAAAACCCTAATTCTTTTTTTGAAAAAAACGATTATTTTTTTGTGATTTTTGCAGTGCCAGGTATGGTTTTCATATTGTTAGGAACAATTTTTTCTATTCCTTATACTTTGCCAATCGGTTTAGGTATTACTATTTACGGAATAGCTTATTTCTTTGTTCATGAAATATTTATTCATCAACGATTTAAAGCTTTTAGAAATACCAATATAAAATACTTTAAAGCTATCAGGAGAGCTCACAAAGTGCATCACAAACATTTAAAGAAAGAAGATGGAGAGTGTTTCGGGATGTTGTGGGTTCCGCTAAAATATTTTTCTGAAAATAAGTGAAAGCACTTTATTTAATATTACTCTTGGCTTCGTTTAGTATTCCTTTTGCCTATTCTTTTGAAAAGAAAATGCGTTTCATAAACCATTGGAAAATTGTTTTTTCGTCCATTTCAATAGTGGCAGTTGTTTATATTATTTGGGATGTTATCTTCACTAAAATTGGCGTTTGGGGATTTAATCCCGACTATCATCTAGGAATTAGTATTTTTCAACTTCCGTTAGAAGAAGTTTTGTTTTTTATTTGTATTCCTTATGCCAGTATTTTTATTCACTATTCACTGCAATATTTTTTTCCGAAAGCAAAATTGTCAAACAAAATTGTTGTGCCTTTTACTTGGAGTGCTATTGTATTTTTACTTCTGTTAATTACCTTTAACACAGGAAAGCTTTACACACAAATAAACGCAATTTTTTTAGCGTTTGCTTTGCTCTTGGGGTTGTTGAATAATTCAAGCACATTGCATCGATTTTATATTTCTTACTTAGTAATACTTATTCCTTTTTCAATTGTAAATGGTGTTTTAACAGGAAGCTTTATTAGCGAACCAGTTGTATGGTATAACAATGCCGAAAATTTAGGAATTAGGTTTTTTACCATTCCTATTGAAGATTTTGGTTACGCTTTTAGTATGTTGTTTTTTTCTGTTATTTTGATAGAACGATTTAGAACAAAAACAGATGAGTGAGAAAGTGCTAATAACTGGAGGTACAGGTCTGATTGGCAAAGTCTTAACAAAGTTATTGCTCAAAAAGGGTTATTTAGTTTACATACTAACTAGAGACAAAAATAAATTAGCATCAATTACTAATGTCTCGTATAGCTTTTGGGATATTGATAAAGAAATAGTAGATAAAGAAGTGCTACTTTCTGCTAACTACATTGTTCACTTGGCAGGAGCAGGAATAGCTGATAAACCTTGGTCTGTTAAAAGAAAAAAAGAGATTTTAGATAGTCGTGTTAAACCAATAAAGCTTATTTATAATATTTTAAAAGAAAATAACCATCAACTCAAAGCATTTATTTCTGCTTCGGGAGTGGGTTTTTATGGAGCAATAACTACAGATAAATTTTTTGA
>PHDR01000381.1 GCA_002841035.1 Bacteroidetes bacterium HGW-Bacteroidetes-12
AAAATCATGATTATGATAGATTTTATCGCCAAAAAAAGTCCTTCCTTGAATTTCCGACCAATTTTCCTTAAAAACATTTAAATCATTTTCAGAAGCCTTACTAATCACCATACTTTCTGGATATGGCAAAGTTCCTTTATTGTAATGGTTTAATGAATGTAATTTAAAGCCATAATACCATAAGTTTTTTGTGGAGCAAAAACTTTTATCTGTAATTTCTTTAGCTACTTTCCCTGTCCTTTTACCACCACAGGTAATGATTGGCATAGAATCTAATAATGAAAACTCCTTTGAACATCCTTTTGGAATAAAGCTCTTTATTACAGTGCTACATAAAATTTTTAGTGCTTCTGAAAGCTTGTTGAGACGAGTACAGAAAGCCACATAAGAGTTTAATTTTGGAAACCACCTAATCAAATAATTCTTCGCAAAATCATGAATATGCTTAACTTTATAACGCTGCTCTTCACTCACTGAAAACAAATAAATGGTCATAATTTCTTGGTCTGTAAATTCAGGTTGATTGTTATTGCTAAATCTTTGACAGTGATATTGTAATTCCTCTTCATATTTGTCACATACATATTGGTATATTTTTATTAATTTTACTGCTTTAGCCTGATTAATCATGTTGTCTATAATGTTTGAAATTCACTATATATATATATATACTGATTATCAGGCTTTTATGCAAATATTTTGATGCTTTTTATCATTGATTTATAGCTTTTTTCTTGTTATTTTTAACCCTTAATTCACATTATTATATAAAATATAGGCAATAGTTGCAATTAAGCCAAATAAGAAAATAAAAACCATTGATGACAAGCCGCTGATTACAAGTATTTTGGTGCCTAAGATTATAGTAATTTGACTTGTGCCATAATTTATAAATCGAAGCCCAAAAAATAAGGAAGTTATAATAGAATTTACAATAAGTATAATTTCCGCCTTATTGTCAACCATTTTCAAAAGGGTATAATGATTCCTGCTTGTCGTCCTAAAACAGGTTTGTATGCCCCTAATATCAAATTTTTGAAGTTTTTTTCTTAATTCAACTAAATCAATTTTTTTGTTTTTTTCGTTTTCTATAATTGAAAATTTAATGATTGCATAATTTTTTTATTTCCTCAAGTATATTATCTGATCTGTGTGAAGGAATATTAAAGTCCTTAAATATATCCGGATCCTTTATAAGCTCTTTTACCAATATTATGTCCTTCTCTATAAACTGTGTTTTCTCTTGTTTTGACAAAGAGGTTAAAACAGTTATAGGATATAGCCCAAATTCATCAATATTTTTGCTAATTCCATTATCTTTTGGGTAATCCCAACTAAACAAAGTTAAGTCAACGCTCTTAGCATAATTTATGGCATCTTCGGAAAACCTTGTATTGGTTACTAGCCATCCTTGTTTTAGATGGGTGCTTTTTCCAGAACTATTCCACTTTTTTTGAACATCAAGAAATCTTGAATTGATGTATAATGGTATTTTTACATCACAAACAATTTTGGGGCTTGAATGAAATTTACACTCTATAATGTATGTATTTCCGTCTTTTTCGGCCAAAACATCAATTTCATGATTGATACTTATTCCCTGTAATATTTCACTAACTTTGGTTGTATACCCTTTTTGCCTTAATAATGCACCGATTAATTTTTCAAAAGGATAACCTGAAGGACCTAAGTCAAAAATTGCTCTTTTTAAACTGTATTTTGAAGCAGAGACTCCATTGAGTTTTTTTAACAGAAAAAATGCCTTTCCATATATCACATCGGATGATATTCCGTCGTAAATCAAAGGGTAAATGCTTTTTACAATAGTTTGAATTTCTTGGATGGAGGCACCGCTTTTTTTAAGAGATTCTTCGAGTTTTTGCTTAGAGAATGGTTCTAAATGGCCTGATTTTTTTTTGACTATCACTTTATTTTTGTCCATCACTTCTAATTTTTTGATAATTTATATTTAATTCAATTATTCAATACTTTTCTCTATTTACGGATTATTTTTTTTAGATAATACCCCCCTACTCTAGACATAATTTTATCAACTATTATGAATGATTTTTCCATCAGCCATCTCTATAATTCTATTAGAAGCTTTGGCAAAATCATTGTCGTGTGTCACCGCAATAATGGTCTGCCCAAATTCTGATGAAAGTTGTTGAAACGTTTCAAGAACAATACTTGTGTTTTTACTGTCTAAATTACCGGTAGGCTCATCACACATAATAATTTTTGGCTGATTTATTAGCGCTCTGGCAATGGCCACTCTTTGCTGCTGGCCACCGGAAAGTTTAGATGCCGGTTTTAATGCCTGATCCCTTATTCCCAAAAGCTCCAATTTTTGATAAGCTTGTTCCTCTATCTCCTGGTGAGAGTATTTTCCTAATTTTA
>PHDR01000020.1 GCA_002841035.1 Bacteroidetes bacterium HGW-Bacteroidetes-12
TTTTTCTATTGCGATAAGTTCCAACAGCAATAACAGAAGGTAAACAAGTAAAGCTGCTCACAATGGTTTGTGCTGTATCTGGTAATTGGTAATGGATAATATTTGGATAAATTGCAGCAGAAGGAAGGTTGGTTCTAACAATTTCAGAAGTTCTTAAAATTCCATTATTGGTACTCCAAACATCTAATTTTCCATTTCCGGTAGTCATTAAACTAAATAAATAAGTGTTAGAATCAGGTTCTTGAACATGAATTTGAAGTAAGTATTTATCGCCTTGCAGTTCACCATAAGTATCAACTATTGCTAATGTATTACTACCATTTTTTATGGTATCAGAAACATTTCCTAATCTATTTTGAATGTTATCAAAAGGAGTTTGACCTCGTTTGGCAAAACTTCCTGTTGGCAAGTTCATTCCAATGGAAAAATCTACATTATTTAAATCGGCAGTATCAGCCCAAATCTCATAAAATACAGCACCATAACCTAATAGCGAAGATGGATTGTATTTAAACCAAGTAAAAGTAGTGTCTGAAGTAACATTGTGTTGTAAATGAAAGGGCAAAGCTCCTGCATTTCCCGCAGCACAGATAAAAGCCCTTCCTGGTTTAGCATTAACAATACTATCAATGATTACTGCCTGAGCATCAGTGCCATCGTGTGATCCACTATAATCTCCTAAACTAACATTGATAACACAAGGCATTCCTAATGAATCAGACAAGTTATAAATATACTGTACGGCATCAACAATTACAGATCCATTGCTATTAAAGTCTATTCCAACAGCAATAATATTAGCATCGGGAGCAACTCCTTTAAAATTGTTAACTGCTTTGCCGTTTCCAGCCGCAATACCTGTAACGTGCGAACCATGTCCTTTATAAAAAAATGGATCGTGATGGGTTGATGTTCCTAAGTTTATGGCTGCAGAATCCCACATTGCTCCATAGCCAAAACTATTTCCATCAAAGGTTTTTGTTTGATCCCAAAGACCTAAAATCCGAGTATTTCCTAATGAATCTTGAAAATCGGGGTGGGTAATATCTATTCCAGTATCGATAAGTCCAAATAAAACACCTTTTCCTGTATATTTTTTTGTAAGTGGTGCTATTCCTAAATGAACAGGAATTACATTGTTTTGAATAAGAGCAGTGTCGTTTAATACTTGTAGATTAGGAGTTCTATATTCGATGTAATCAATAAAATTATTTTTAGAAAAATCAATGATTGTATTAGCAGGAAGTTCAACTTTAATAAATCCTTTAGCTGATAAACCAGTTTTTCCGTTTAATCGCAAAACTTCACTTTTTATTTCAGCAACATTTCCTTTAACAAAAAAAGTAATTGTTGCGTTTTTGGAGCTATTCTTTTTAATAGCAACTTGCAAATCAAAATTAATTTTTGAAACTTGTGCAAAGGAACTGAATGTGAAAAGAAAGAAAATTACAGTTGTTAAAAAACGCATCTTTTTTTATTTAAGTTCAGTAAAGTTAATAAAAAAACTTATCTACTTTTGTTTGCTAACTAAAAATTAAATAAATCAACATGGAAATTTTTTTAAGTATTGATACTTGGATTGCTTTATTAACACTTACTTTTTTAGAAATTGTATTAGGTATTGATAACATCATTTTTATTTCTATTGTTGCTGGAAAATTGCCTCTACATCAACAACGAAAAGCAAGATTATTAGGACTTTCATTAGCACTAATAGTTAGGATATTATTGCTTTTTGGAATTACTTGGCTCATAGGACTAACTCAACCAGTAATAGAAGTATATGATTTTAGTTTAAGTTGGAGAGATATAATTTTAATGCTAGGAGGGTTGTTTTTGATAGCAAAAAGCACTTCTGAAATTCATCATAAAGTAGAGGGGGATGAACACGCCACTGAAGTAAAAAAAGTTACCGCTTTTGGCAATGCCATTGTTCAAATTGTTTTGCTAGACATTATTTTTTCGTTCGATTCTATTTTAACAGCTGTGGGGTTGACCAATGAAATTAAGTTAATGATTATTGCTGTGATTGTATCAATTATTGTAATGATGATTTTTGCAAAAGCGATAAGTAATTTCATAAATAAACAACCAACATTGCAAGTGTTGGCATTATCATTTTTGATTTTAATTGGTTTTATGTTAATTATTGAAGGGTTGCATTATCACGTTCCAAAAGGGTATATTTATTTTGCTGTTTTCTTTTCACTTATTGTAGAGATTATTAATATTAAGGTTAGAAAAAAATAGTTGCTACTCAGCCACCTATTTTTCTTCTCTTTGCTACAGATTACACAAATTTTCACAGATTGTTCTTCGCAGATTTAATCTGTGAACACGAAGTCTCACGAAATACCATTTATCAATAAAAAAGAATGAGTAATCTGAGGCGTTTTATTTTTTTCTACTGAGTAGTAATTATTTTTTTTGTATTTTTATTCCTTGATTTTAAAACATTTAACACAATGAAACGAATAATAATATGTGCTGATGGCACTTGGAATAAACCCGAAGAAAATTTAGAAAAAGATTTTCCAACCAATGTATTGAAGTTTTCAAGAGCAATAAAACCTGTTGATGATAATGGTGTAGCTCAAACCGTATTCTATGATTGGGGGATAGGTTCTTATCATGATAAAATAGGTGGAGGAGGTTTTGGAGCAGGGTTGGACAAAAACATTATGGATGCTTATCGTTTTATAGTACATAATTATGACGAAGGCGATGAGCTTTATTTTTTCGGATTTAGTAGAGGAGCTTACACGGTGAGGAGTTTAGCAGGGTTTATAAATAATTGCAGTATTTTAAAAAAACAACATGCCAATCATATTTACAAAGCTTTTGAATTATATAAAAACCCGAATGAAAAACCAGATAGTGATTTTTCAAAAAAATTTAGAAATACATTTGCTGTTACCCCTAAAACACCAGTTCATTTTGTAGGTGTTTGGGACACAGTAGGAGCATTGGGGTTGCCTACAAGCATTTTTGGTTTTATAAAAGAAAAAAATCTTTTCTATGACAACAAAATAGGCTCAATTATTAAAACTGCCCGACACGCCTTGTCTATTGATGAAATAAGAAAAGATTTTGAACCCGCCATTTGGAAACAAGATTTTGAAGAGAAAGTAGATTTAAAGCAGGTTTGGTTTGCAGGTGTTCATTCTGACGTGGGAGGAAGTTACCCTCCAGATAGAAATAAACATACGTTGAGCGATATTCCTATGCTTTGGATGAAAAAAGAAGCAGAAAAACTGAATTTAGAATTTCAATCCCATATTTCAAATGTGAAAATTAGCCCGTTAGCAGAGCAGAACAATGAATATAAAAATCATTATAAACTTTTAGGAAAAAAGATTAGAAAAATAACACCAGATACTTTTATTCACAGAAGCGTTAAAGAGCGTTTTGATGGAAATAAAGATTATCGACCAAAAAACCTAGAGAATTATATAAATGAATACGGTTGGAAAAATTTAACGGATTAGTTAGAGTTTGTCCATAATGCCCACAATTCTCAATCTTCGGTTAGCAAAGGCTTCTGCAAAGTGTTGTTTTTTGCCAACTGTTGACTGAAGATTGAGGACTTGATTGCAAAAAGTTATACTTTAAAGACAAACTCTATTTAGAGTTTTTTAATCAGGTTGTTTCAGGGTTACTAATTTTTTATAATAAAACAACAAAGGAAAAAGAGATAATAAAATAAAAAATCCGCCAATAAAATAACTCCAAATAATATTGTTTTCGGTCGTGAAAAAGGACATTGCAAAAAGTGCAATAAAAGAAAACCTCAGAAAAACATTAATGGAGTGAAAAACGCTTCCTGTTCTGCCAATTAAATGATTAGGAATATGGTTAAATAAATAGGTAATTCTCAAAATTCGTGTGCCTGAGTTAGCAATACCTAACAGAAAACAACTAAAAACTAACAAATAAGCACTTTTTGTAAATACCAAAACTTCCAACACAATAAAAGTAACTATCATTAAAATAATGATTGCTTTCACGGTGTTTGTTTTGCTGAAAATTCGATGAATACTAAGTCCTGCAATCAATGCACCTAACCCCTGAAGAATTTCTGCTGTAGCATATATAGACGCATTTCCATTTAAATGATTGGAAATATAAATAGGAACTAATTGGTGTATATGAATTAATACGATTACAAAAATTGCAAAAGAGCCTATTCCAAATTGAAATAACAAAGGATTTTCTTTAAGGTAAAGAATACCTGATTTCAGACGATTTAATATGTTGCCAGAATCTATTACTTTTTCAAAAATTGGTTGATATTTTATTAATAAAATAAGAAAGAAAGCAATGAGGTAGGTAAGAGCATCTAATAAAAAAATCTCGTGCATTTTCCAAGGTTCAAAATGCAAAGAAATGAAGTTTTCTAATCCAAATTTTGTTAAAAATTCAGCATTAATGCCTGTTATTAAAACAGCAGCAAATGCACCAGCTATAATACTGGTGGATTGTCCTTGAACTTCAATAAGCGAATTAATTTTTCGATAGTCTTTTTTTTCTGTGATTTCTTGCCCAAAAGCATACAACGTGGGGTAGTGAATGTTATAAACAAACATGGTGTAACAAAAAACAGCTCCGATGCTAATTGTTGATAGTTCTCCATGATAAAAACCATAAAAAGAGATGCTTCCAATGAAAGAAAACCCAACAATGGAAAGAATAAGGAAAATGTTTTTGCGAGAATATTTGTCAATTAAAGTGCCTACATATAAGCCCCAAAACAACGTAAGCATTGTGGTTATGGCATACATAACTCCAAAATCGGAACTTTGGTTTAGCACGTCTGCAAAATACCAAGGAATAGCCAACATACTTATGCCTTGAGCCACTCCAGAAACTGCATTTGCACTAAGCAATAAATAAAGTGCTTTTTTGTTTTTCATTCCTTAATTTTGGAGGACAAAAATACTTTTTTTATGGCTCAATTTTTTAGAAATATGTCTCCTGAAAGAGCATTGGAAAAAGCCAAATGGTATTGTTCTTTCCAGGAAAGATGTAAAAACCATGTACAGAACAGACTAACAGCATGGAAAGTGGAGCAAAAGCATTTTGATGCTATTATTGAAACACTAGAAAAAGAAGATTTTTTAAATGAAAAACGATTTACAGAAGCTTATGTTCGAGGGAAATTTTTGATAAAGAAATGGGGTAAAATAAAAATTACTAGCGAATTATATCAACTTTCAATCGATAAAAGATTTATTAACGATGCCATTACAACTGAAATTGATGAGGGCGATTATTTAAAAACAATAAAAGAATTAATAGAAAAAAAAATTTTTTTACTTAAAGAAATAGACGAAACAAAAAAAAAGGAAAAGCTTTATAGGTACTTGCTCTCAAAAGGATATGAGTCCGAATTAATTTTTAAATTATTAGCATTATAAAACAATAGTCCCATTTTTTTTGTTAAAGACTTAGTTTTTAAAGAATAAAATTACATACTAAATAAAATCACATATCCAACCTTTATTTTTACCTTTGTCGTTCATTAATTTAACCTAAAATGAGCAACGACAAACAACTATTTGATTTAATAAAATTAGAAGCAAAACGCCAAAAAGAAGGTGCTGAATTGATTGCTTCAGAAAATTACGTGAGTAAAAATGTACTAAAAGCAATGGGCAGCATATTAACAAACAAATATGCAGAAGGCTTGCCTTTTAAACGCTATTATGGAGGTTGTGAAGTGGTAGATGAAATTGAACAATTAGCAATTGATAGAGCAAAAGCGTTGTTTAATGCTGCATGGGTAAATGTTCAGCCACACTCTGGTTCTCAAGCAAATGCAGCCGTAATGTTAGGCATTTTAAATCCAGGAGATAAAATTTTAGGGTTCGATCTTTCGCATGGAGGACATTTAACTCACGGCTCTCCTGTAAACTTTTCAGGAAGATTGTACAAAACTAGCTTTTATGGTGTTAGCAAAGAAACAGGATGGGTTGATTATGATGCAATGGAAGTTGTTGCTCGAAAAGAAAAACCAAAATTAATTATTGCTGGAGCTTCTGCCTATTCAAGAGATTGGGATTATAAACGTATGCGAACATTGGCAGACGAAGTAGGAGCGTTACTATTGGCTGATATTTCTCATCCCGCAGGGTTAATTGCTAGAGGATTACTCAACGATCCTCTTCCATATTGCCACATTGTTACCACAACAACACATAAAACACTAAGAGGTCCAAGAGGCGGGATGATAATGATGGGGCAAGATTTTGAAAACCCTTTCGAAATAAAAACACCAAAAGGAGAAATTAAAATGATGTCTGCCATTTTAGATGGAGCCGTTTTTCCAGGCACACAAGGAGGACCATTAGAGCATGTAATAGCCGCAAAGGCAGTTGCTTTTAAGGAAGCATTGTCTGATGAATACATGGATTACTGCGTACAGCTAATGAAAAATGCAAAAGTAATGGCAGATGAATTAACCAAAAAAGGCTATGGTGTAATTTCAGGAGGGACAGATAACCATTGTATGTTAATTGATTTACGCTCAAAAAACATTACAGGAAAAGAAGCGGAAAACATCTTAGTAAAAGCAGATATAACCGTAAATAAAAACATGGTTCCTTTTGATGATAAATCTCCTTTTGTAACTTCTGGAATTAGAGTTGGAACAGCTGCAATTACTACCCGAGGAGTAAAAGAAAAGGAAATAATTAAAATTGTTGCTCTAATGGATGAAGTAATAACCAAAAGAGATGAGGTTACCATAGCATCAGTAAAAGAAAAAATAAATAAAATGATGGATGCATATCCTTTGTTTAATTAGTGTCTATTAAAAAAAAGAACAACAAATATGAAAGCAAACAACCCTCAATTAAAAAGTTGGATTTCTGTACCAGAAAACTCTGATTTTCCTATTCAAAACATTCCCTTTGGAATAGCAAAATTTGGAAAGAAAACCTTTGTAGCAACAAGAATTGGTAATACCATTATTGATTTACACAAAATTGCTAAACTCGGTTATTTTGATGTGGACGCAGAAGTATTTAATTCTCAAAAATTAAACAAAATGATGTTGTTGGGAAAACAATTTACCAGACAAGTGAGAAATGAAATTTCTGATATTTTTAATATAGAAAATACAGCAACACAAGAAAATCCAAAAATTCAAGAAGCCTTATTAAATATAACAGAAGTAACAATGCTAATGCCTGTTAGAGTAGGGGATTACACAGATTTTTATTCCAGCGAACAGCATGCCTACAATGTTGGATGTATGTTTAGAGATCCAAACAACGCATTGCTTCCAAATTGGAAACACATCCCTGTTGGTTATCATGGAAGATCTTCATCTATAGTAGTTTCAGGAACACCCATTCATCGCCCAAAAGGACAACAAAGACCAAATGATAACGAACCTCCCGTATTTGGACCATGTAAATTATTAGATTTTGAATTGGAAATGGCATTTGTAACCTATAAAGGAAAGCCTATGGGAAAGTCTATTTCAACCAAAGAAGCAGAAGATTATATTTTTGGAATGTGCCTACTTAACGATTGGAGTGCTAGAGATATTCAAAAATGGGAATACGTTCCGTTGGGACCATTTTTAGCCAAAAATTTTGCTTCATCCATTTCTCCTTGGATAGTTACATTGGATGCGTTAGAGCCTTTTAGAGTTGCAGGCCCTGTGCAAGACCCAAAAGTGTTTGAATATTTAGAATATGAAGGGAATAAACATATTGATATTAAGTTACAAGTAGCCATTCAGCCTGAAAATACGAGTGAAAAAGTAGTTTCTAATTCTAATTATAAATATATGTATTGGAATATGAATCAGCAATTGGCTCATCATACTGTTAATGGATGTAACATAAATGCAGGAGATATGATGGCATCAGGAACAATTTCAGGTAATGACGAAAGTGCTTATGGCTCTATGCTCGAAATTTCTTGGAAAGGAACCAAATCCGTAAAAATGAATGATGGCTCAGAACGAAAATTTATTTTAGATAATGATACGGTAATTATGCGTGGGTATGCCGAGAAAGAGGGTGTTCGTGTTGGCTTTGGAGAAGTAGTTACGAAAGTGTTGGCTTAAGTTAGAAAAGTCCACAGTTCTCAATCTTCAGTTAGTAAAGGCTGCTACAAAGCGTGGTTTTTCGCAGATTTTTTAAAAAAAAGAAATCTGTGTATGTAATCTGCGAAAATTAGTGTAATCAGTGATATAATGAATAGCTGAGTAGTAATATTTTTTTAATTTTAAACTTTTTATAGCTATGATTAGAGTTTCTTTTTTACTGTTTTTTTGTATAATACAATTTATTTCAACGGCTAAAGCTCAAAAACAACTCTCACCTGGAGAAATTAAACTTGCTTTAAACAAATTAAATACAGTAGGGAGCGTACTTTATATTGCCGCTCACCCCGATGATGAAAACACACGCTTAATAGCTTATTTGGCAAACGAAAAAAAACTCAGAACAGGCTATTTATCTCTAACCAGAGGCGATGGGGGACAAAATTTAATAGGCACAGAACAAGGGGCATTAATGGGTGTTGTGCGTACACAGGAATTACTTGAAGCACGAAAAATTGATGGAGGCGAACAATTTTTTACCCGAGCTGTTGATTTTGGCTATTCAAAATCCCCCGAAGAAACTTTTGAAAAATGGAACAAACAAGAAGTGTTAGCGGATGTGGTTTTTATTATTCGAAAATTTCGCCCTGATGTTATCATCACTCGTTTTCCACCAACTTCCGATGCAGGTCACGGACACCATACCGCTTCTGCAATTTTGGCTGAAGAAGCTTTTGATTTAGCAGCAAATCCTAATGCCTTTCCAGAGCAGCTCAATTATGTTTCTGTTTGGCAGCCCAAGCGTTTATTTTTAAATGCAAGCACTTGGTGGGATAAAGAATTGCCTCAAAAAGCAGAGAATAATCCAAATTATGCAACGGTCGACATAGGAACATACAATCAGCTACTTGGAACATCTTATGGAGAAATTTCGGCCGAAAGCCGTACTAAACATAAAAGCCAAGGGTTTGGTTCAGCAAAAACTAGAGGAACTCAACTAGAATATCTTCAACTTAAAAAAGGAGAGAAATTTATAGAAAATAATATTTTTTCAGGAATAGATTTAACATGGAATAAAGTTGAGGGTGGAAAGGAAATTAGTAAACTTATTTCAAAAGCGACCTTAGAATTTAATGTAGAACAACCAGAAAAAATAGTTCCAACATTGTTGCAAGTGTTCCAAAAAATAAGAGCAATTCCAGCAACTAATAATTTAAGTTATGTTAAATTGTTTGAAGCCCAACAACTTATAGCTTCTTGCTTAGGCTTATATGCCGAATTCGTTGCCGAAGATTATACCACAACCGAATACACCAAATTAAATGCATCAATTAACATCGTAAATAGAAGTAACATAAATGTTGTTTTAACCAACATAGGCATTGCTGGAAAAGATACTCTTGTCAATACCCCTTTATTAAATAATGATTTAAAAACAATTAAAGTAAGTTTTGAAACACCAAGCTATACAGTAACTAATCCTTATTGGCTAAATGAACCTTTTGAAGGTTTGTTTAAAGTCAAAAATCAAGATATAATTGGTACACCTGGAAATAATTACTCGATGTTTTGTTTTTTAATGTTTGAAATTGAAGGACAATATTTTTACCTAAGTAATCCGTTGCAATACAAATGGACCGATAGGGTGAAAGGAGAGATTTATCGTCCAGTTGTTGTGCTGCCTTCGGTTACAGCTAACATAGCAGAAAACGTATATGTTTTTTCAAGTAACACAGCAAAAGAAGTAAAAATAAATCTAATAGCACACCAAGCGAATCAAAACGGAGTTATTTCGTTGCAGCTACCTAAAGGCTGGGATGTTACCCCTAAAAAAATAGCTTATACATTAACAGAAAAAAATCAGGAACAACAAATTGTTTTTAGTGTAACTCCTTCTCAAAACGAAATGGTTGGCGAAATACTTGTTCAATTAAACGAAACCCAAAACACAGCTAAAAACCTTACGGTTATTGACTATGACCACATCACCATTCAAACACTTCTTACCGAAGCAAAATCTAAAGTAGTTCGTTTGAATGTTCAGATAAAAGGAAAAAACATTGGCTATATTATGGGAGCAGGAGATGAAATTCCTGTTGCCTTAGAGCAGCTGGGTTATAAAGTTACATTGCTGGATGAATATAACATTAAAAACAACGATTTATCAAAATATGATGCTATTGTGAGTGGAATTAGGGTGTACAATGAAAATAAATACATGGTTTCGACTCAACAACATCTTATGAACTATGTTAAAAATGGAGGAACGTATGTGGTTCAGTACAATGTAAACAGAGGTTTATTAACCGAAGAAATAGGTCCTTACCCGATGAAACTTTCAAGAGATAGAGTAACTGTTGAGGAAGCGAATGTAACTTTATTAAATCCAACTCATCCAATTTTAGTAACACCAAACAAAATAACGGCAAACGATTTTAATGGATGGATTCAAGAAAGAGGATTGTATTTTGCAAATGAGTGGGACGATAATTACACACCTATTTTAGAAATGAACGACCCTAATGAAACACTCAGTCAAGGCAGCTTGTTAGTTGCCGATTATGGTAAAGGAAAATTTATTTATACTGGACTTTCATTTTTTAGAGAGTTACCAGCAGGCGTGCCAGGTGCTTTTCGATTGTTTGCTAATATTGTGAGTTATAAACAAGAAATTAGAGATTAGAAATTGGAAATTAGCGTTGGCTTTCCCCTCTTGAGAGGGGTAGGGGTATGTGTAAATTACAAATTACGAGTAACAATTAACTAATAACAATATTACGGCCACTCAGGCGTATCCTCATCAGACCACAAAACAGCCCATTGAATTTCAGAAAGTACATCATTCTCAAACCATAGGTTGATACCTGTATCTAAAAAGCTAATTAATTTTTGATTTTCGCCTTCATCAGAGAAATCTTCTAACTGATTATCGCCTAAGTCCATGCCTTCAGTTTGGGCTAAAGCTTCATCAACAGATAAACCGATTAATTTTTTACCTTTAATAGTTGCTTCAGGAGAGCTTGTAGCGATAGTGGTTAAACGCCAGCCATCTTCCTCATCAAAAGAAAAAGAAGTTTCTAATTCATCATAATGCCAATCTTCTGTCTGGTAATCTTCATCTTCAGTAGCGTTGTATATTTCTTTTTCTGTTGGTTCGCCTAAAGTTTGTTTTAATAGCTCTCTTTTGCAGCCAAAAATGATAGTATTAATACCTTTGCCTGCTTTTATTTCGTATGAAAATTTACTCATGATTTTAGTTGTTTTTGTACGGTACAAAGGTACAATGCTTATTGGATAAAATAGCTATTGGCTTATTTTTTTTAAGAGTATTTTGAGCTTTTTACAACTCTCAAATATAACACTTTGCTGTTGTTAATCTTTAACGTAATTTTACGGCTCAATTTTTAAATTTTTTATTAATGAGCATCAACAATAAATACAATCCTACCGATATTGAAAAGAAATGGTACGACTACTGGATGAAAAACGATTTTTTTAGCTCAACTCCTGATGAAAGAGAGCCTTATACCATTGTAATTCCTCCACCAAACGTAACAGGCGTTTTGCACATGGGTCACATGCTCAACAACACCATTCAAGATGTATTAATTCGTAGAGCCAGAATGTTGGGCTTCAACGCTTGTTGGGTGCCTGGCACCGACCATGCTTCTATTGCCACCGAAACAAAAGTGGTAAATTTGTTGAGAGAGCAAGGAATTAACAAAAGAGACATTGGCAGAGAAAAATTTTTGGAACACGCTTTTGAGTGGAAAGAAAAATACGGAGGCATTATTTTAGAACAACTAAAACGATTGGGAGCAAGCTGCGATTGGAACAGAACTCGTTTTACCATGGAACCCAAACTTTCCGATGCTGTAATAAAATCTTTTGTTGATTTATATAACAAAGGCTATATTTATAAAGATTGGAAAATAGTAAACTGGGATCCTAAAGCTCAAACCACGCTTTCTAACGAAGAGGTTATCCGCAAAGAAGTAAACTCCAATTTATATTACGTAAAGTATAAAATTGTTGGCGAAGAAGGTTATGTAACCGTTGCCACCACACGTCCTGAAACCATTATGGGCGATGTAGCTATTTGTGTACATCCAAAAGACGACAGGTATTTTCATTTGCACGGAAAAAAGGTAATTGTGCCTATGATAAACCGAGAAGTTCCTATTATTTGTGATGATTATATTGACCGAGAATTTGGTACAGGAATGTTAAAAGTTACTCCAGCTCATGATATAAACGATTATGAAATTGGTATTCGACACGGATTAGAAGTAATAGACACCTTTAATGATGATGGAACTATTAGCGAAGCCGCAGGTATTTTTATTGGAGAGGATAGGTTTATAGTTCGTAAAAAAGCAGCTGCATTGTTGGAAGAATTGAATTTATTAGAAAAAGTAGAACAAATCATCAACAATGTTGGGTATTCCGAAAGAAACCCAGACACAGTGGTAGAACCAAAGCTTTCTTTACAATGGTTTGTGAAAATGGACGATATGGTAAAACCAGCGTTGAAACACGTAATGAATGATGATATTCAACTTTATCCATCAAAATTTAAAAATGTGTATCAACATTGGTTAGAAAATATTAGAGATTGGCCCATTTCACGGCAGTTGTGGTGGGGACAACAAATTCCAGCATTTTATTATAATGATGAAAAAGCGTATGTAGTTGCCGCAACAAAAACAGAAGCCTTGCAATTGGCAAAAGAAAAATCGGGCAATAAAAGCTTAACCGAAAAAGATTTAATTCAAGATGAAGATGTGTTAGATACTTGGTTTTCCTCGTGGTTGTGGCCCATTTCTGTGTTTGATGGTTTTGAAGAAAATTCGCCCGATTTCGATTATTATTACCCTACAAATGTGCTAGTTACAGGTTGGGATATTATTTTCTTTTGGGTAGCCCGAATGGTTTTTGCAGGTTATGAATTTAAGAACGAAAAACCGTTTAAAGATGTTTATTTTACTGGAATGGTGAGAGATAAACAAGGCAGAAAAATGAGCAAATCCTTAGGCAATTCGCCCGATGCACTTGGATTGATAGATACTTATGGAGCCGATGGCGTGCGTTTTGGAATGTTATCATGTGCAGCAGCAGGAAACGATTTGTTGTTTGATGAAACCCTTTGCGAACAAGGCAGTAAATTTTCTACAAAAATGTGGAACGCTTTCCGATTGGTAAAAGGGTGGGAGGTAAGCCCTACGTTAGAACAGCCCGAAAATGCAAAAATTGCCATAGAATGGTTCAATTCAAAAATAAACGAAACATTAATTTCCATTAACAATAATTTTTCAAAATACCGTTTGTCTGATGCGTTGATGAGTACCTATAAATTAATATGGAACGACTTCTGTTCGTGGTATTTAGAATGTGTAAAGCCCGATTATCAGCAACCTATTGATGCACAAACTTTAAAAGCAACAATTAATTATTTTGAGCAGCTATTAAAAATTTTACACCCATTTATGCCTTTTGTAACAGAAGAATTGTGGCAAAACTTAGAAGATAGAAAAGATGGAGAAACCATTATGTTATTAAATTTTCCAACAGCAGGAGGCGTAAATGAAAAACTGTTAAAAGAGTTTGATTATACAACCAATGTAATTTCAGAACTTAGAAATTTCAGAAAAACTAAAAACATAGCAAATAAAGAACAGATTGAATTAAAAGTTAAGAAAAACGAAGCAATTAATACAACTTTAGATGCTATTATTTCTAAACTCACCAACTTATCTAATTTAACGTATGTAGATGAAAAAATTACGGGAGCATTTTCTTTTGTGATAAAATCGAACGAATATTTCATTCCCATAGCAGGTAATGTAGATGTTGCTGCTGAGCTAGAAAAAGTTAAAACAGAATTGGAATACGCCAAAGGTTCTTTAGCCATTGTGGAGAAAAAATTATCTAACGAAAAATTTGTGAGCGGAGCACCAGAACAAGTTGTAGCAGTAGAAAAAAAGAAAAAAGCTGATGCTGAAGCAAAAATTAAAGTGCTTGAAGAACAGCTTGTAAATCTAAACAAATGAACTAAAAATGTTCTGCAATGGAATCGTTAACATTAAATACCTTAAGTCATTATTTACAGAAATTAGTTTCTAGTAAGTTATGGGTTAAGGTATTAGTTGCTTTAGCTTTAGGTGTAGTAGCAGGAATAATGCTTAGTCCTAACTTTGGTTGGGTTACAAAAGAGTTGAGTACCGTTATAGGAAATTGGCTTTCCTTACCAGGAAAATTATTTTTGAAGTTGGTGCAGATGATAATGATTCCGCTGATTTTTACTTCAATAATTTCAGGAATTGTAGGAACATCAGGGGATCAGCTAAAGAAAATGGGAGTGAGAATATTACTCTACTTCATTTTTACTACAGCCGTTTCAATAAGTTTAGGGGTTTTATTGGTAAGTTTTTTCAAGCCCGGAGCATCTATTTTTAGAAAAGGTGTTTTTAAATTATCTGACTCTCAGATAAACCTTATTGATAATGATGGAGGTAGTTCTTTTTTTGATATTCCAAATGCCATAAGCAATTTACTTCCAGAAAACCCATTGGCATCAATGGTTTCAGGAGAAATGTTGAGCATTGTTATTTTTTCAATCATTATAGGAATAGCCATTACTCAACTCACCAAAAAACAAGAAGACCCCATAACTTCATTGTTATTTGCTATTCAGGAAATTTGCATGACTATCGTTTCTTGGGCTATGTTGTTGGTGCCTTATGCTGTTTTTGGTTTAATAGCTCAATTAATTTCGGGAATTGGTTTAGAAAGTTTAGCAGGTATTGGTTTTTATGTAGGGGTAGTAGTGTTGGGATTAGCTATTTTACTTATTTTTTATATGCTGTTGTTGGCTATTTTTGGAAGAATAAATCCTTTTACCTTTATGAAAAACATTGTTGATGTGCAGTTATTGGCATTTTCAACAACCAGTTCGGCAGCAGTTATGCCTCTATCTATTAAAACAGCTAATGAAAAACTAGGTGTTTCGCCACAAATAAGCAATTTTATAATTCCTATTGGAGCTACCATTAATATGGATGGCACAGCTCTTTTTCAATGTATAAGTACTATTTTTATTGCTCAGGCTTATGGAATAGAAATTTCATTAATAAACATTGGATTAATAATGGTAACTATTGTTGCGGCTTCTATAGGTACACCTTCAATTCCGGGTGGTGGAGTAGTAGTGTTGGCATCTGTACTTCAAAGTGCTAATATCCCAACAGAAGGAATTGTAATTATTATAGGGGTAGAAAGAGTGCTGGGAATGTTCAGAACAGCCATAAATGTTACTGGCGACTTAACCGCCTGTGTGTTGTTTAATAGGTGGTTGAAATAGTAGTAAAGGTTATTACTTTATCCTCAATTTTCGTCCAACAATTAAGGATTTGTTTCTGTTTACACCGTTGAGTTCACAAAGTTGATTAACAGACAAACCATAAAGTTTTGCAATTTTAAACATAAAAT
>PHDR01000021.1 GCA_002841035.1 Bacteroidetes bacterium HGW-Bacteroidetes-12
ATTATTTAAAGAAAAACCTATTGATTTTGAAATTAAATTACTAAATTTGACAAATATTAAAGCAAGAAGTTAAACAACAACCTTGTGAAACTTAACACATAAGTCATTAAAAAGAAGACCTTTTTTTAGAAAAAAAGAATTCATTAATTTAAAGTTAGTAACTTATAAAACAAATTCTAATTTTATAAAATTAAAAATAACTTCAAAAAAAACACATGATTACCGTTAAAGAAGCTCAACAAGAAATTATTAAACATACTTCATTTTCAAAAACTATTGAAATAAAATTAGCTGAAGCATTAAATGGCTATTTAGCTGAAAACATTTACTCCCCTTACCCTATTCCATTTTTCAATCAATCTGCTGTAGATGGCTATGCTTTTAATTTTAATGAATCCATTCCATTTTATACTATTGTAGAGGAAATTCCTGCTGGAGATACCAGAAGAATAACAATAAAAGAAGGCGAAGCTGCTCGAATTTTTACTGGTTCAAAAGTTCCTGATGGCTGCGATACTGTTATTATGCAAGAATTTACCGATGTGAATGAAAAGCAACTCTATTTAAAAGACAATGGGTTAAAAAAAGGGGGTAATGTGAGGACAAAAGGCTATCAAATTGAAAAGGGTGCATTGGCTCTAAAAAAAGGAACGAGAATAACTCCTGCTACTATTGGTTTTTTAGCTACTTTAGGGTTTACAACAATTAAAATCCATGCTTTTCCATCGGCACATATTTTAGTAACAGGTAGTGAGTTAGTAAAACCAGGCAATTCATTAAAAGAAGGTCAAATATTCGAATCAAATAGCTCTATGCTTGAAGCTGGGTTTAACCAATTAAAAATTCATCCAACTGTTGTAAGCATTAAAGACAATCTTGAGGGAACAACTTCATCTGTAAGAGAAGCATTAAAGCAATCAGATGTGTTGGTTTTGTCTGGTGGTATTTCTGTAGGAGATTATGATTTTGTACATGAAGCTTTAATGAAAAATGGCGTTGAAGAGGTTTTTTATAAAGTAAATCAAAAGCCAGGGAAGCCACTTTTTTTTGGTAAAAAAGAACATAAAGTTGTGTTTGCTCTCCCTGGAAATCCTGCCGCTGCTTTAAATTGCTTTTATGAGTATGTTTATCCTTGCATTAGATACAAAATGGGAAATGAATCTCCTTTTTTACCCATCATGCATTTACCTGTTAGTGAAATCATTTTAAAAAAAGAAAGTAGAGCTCATTTTTATAAAGCCGTTACAGACTTTAAAACTGTAACTCCTTTGGGCGGACAAAACTCTGATGCACTACAATCGTTTGTTTGGGCAAATTGTTTGTTGTTTTTACAAGAAGGTGTTGCTGAAATTAATACAGGTGATTTAGTGGAAGTTCATTTATTGCCTTAGAAGATAATTTTAGGAAATTATACTTTAAGGAAATACCTTAGCGGCATTAAGAAGTTAAAATGGTATAATTTCTATACATTGAGCTTCTTGCTGATAAAATAAAACCCAAAAACACCAATAACTGCTCCTATGGAATTGGCAATAAAATCAAGCCAATCGCCATATCGATTGATGAAAACATATTGTTGCAAAAGTTCAATCAATCCTCCTGCAAGCACACTAAAGAGAACACTACTAAAATATTGCAAATTCTTGCTCAACAAAAAAGATTTTGATTGCTTCGAAAAACCCATTATACTCAGAAAACTAAGTATTGCATAGATTACCAAATGCACTAATTTATCAAACTCATCAAAAGGAGCTTTTGGCAAGTTTTTACCTGGATATCCACTAAGAACAAGAACAATGATTAACCAAATTAGTGCTGGTATGAAGGGTCTTATTCGCATACTTGTTTGTATATAAAAAAACAACCAAGAAAGCAAAAACATGCTCTTGGTTGTTTTTAAGAAATGAAATTAAAAATTATCCTATTATTGCTTTGTAATCATCTGCAGAAAGTAAATCATTTACTTCCACAACATTAGACAATTCAACTTTAATCATCCAGCCAGAGCCATAAGGATCTTGATTTATTGACTCTGGAGCAGATTCTAAGTTTCCGTTTACTTCTATTACTTTACCCGAAACAGGCATAAATAAATCAGAAACTGTTTTTACAGCTTCTACTGTTCCAAAAATAGTTTCACGATCTAAGTCTTCTCCTTCTGTTTCAATTTCCACATAAACAATATCACCTAATTCGCCTTGAGCAAAATGAGTGATTCCAATTGTTGCGATGTTTCCATCTATTTTACACCATTCATGGTCTTTAGTGTACTGTAGGTTTGCTGGTACGTTCATCTTTTTCTTATATTAAAAATTATTGTAAATTGATAGTTCAAATTTTCGGCTAATTTATGATTTTTTTTTAAGTTTGTTAAGTTGAAAGTTTATAAAGTCCCGAAAAATGTTTTTTTTAAAACCAAATTTTTCGAGGATACTCGTAAAAATAAATCCGCCTAAGGATTGATTTTACGGTATTTGTAAAGTTGGAAGTAATTCTCCCATTCACATATCCTCACATTCTCACACCTATCTATACATCCACACATCAATTTGTTTCCCGCAGAACTTGCCCCGACTTTTCGGGGGTACACGGATTATCGCAGATTTTCATACTCACATCCACACATTTACACATTTACACAATTCTACTGAGATAAAGTAAATCGAAGGCTTATACCTGCATTCATGTTAGATGTAGGAAATGTTGTTGAAATAAAAGGGGTTGTTGAAATATAGTCATAAAAAAATCTAACATTTAGCATTTGGCTTACTCGATAATCGGCTGTAAATCTGACACTCCATACTTTTTGTCCGCTTGTTAGTTGATTTACCTCCTCTACTATTCTTCTAATTATAGTTAAATTGTTTCTTCTCGAAATATCTATCCGAACATCAACATCACTTTTAATAACTTGTTTTATTAGAGGGAAGCGTACTTGTTTAAATTTATAACCTGTTCCAACTGTCCATTCGCTGCCCTGAATATCTGTTATTTGATTATTAGAAATACTTAATGAAGAGTTTCTATCTCTAGCATATTCAATTCGGATAAGCATATTGTTTTCAAGTGTCATGTCTGCTCCTAAAAGTGGACTGAATTGTTCTGAAATAGATACTGTTGCTATCTGTAAATTTGAAATAAAGTTTCCGTTAATATCCCTTTCACTGCCACCTTCAACATAATTTAAATTAGATGTGAATGAACTCACATTAAAAGTTGAACGATAGGAATGATTTAATGTAAATTGTTTAAATGCTCTATTAATTAAAGGTAGTTTATTTAGTCCATCAAAAGTTATTCTCCAATTTGGTAAAGGGATGTATTTCTCAAACGAATTTAAGGTTACATCTTCACCACTTTTTCCTGAATATGCAGCTAAAAATGTTGGTATTAAAACATCTTGTGAAGTGGCGTTATATCCATCAGCAAAGACATTGTTTGTTGGGTTTGAATTAGGATTTTTTTCTCCTAATCGTTGAGAAACAGCAGCTCTTTCTCTTAAAAAATTATCAAACACAGAAGAAGACCTATCTTCATTACCATTACTAGCAAAAGCGGTGCGAATAGAAATGAAAGACATACTAAAATTACCTGTTTCAACAGGTTGCACAAAAAAGAAGTCGTCTTTTCTAACTCCGCGTAATGAATCTGTATTAATGTTATCAATAAAGAAAAATTGTTGCGATAAATTAGTTGAATAATTTCTTGTCGCATTTAATTGTATTCGCAGCGAATTAATTGGTCGTAGGGTCGCTCTTAAGTTATAGTTTTCAGCATAAGTTGTATTATAGTTGTACATCAACGCATTGGGTTGCAACCAATTTCTTTCTGCGGCACGAACAGCAAAATCATCTTCTTGAACGCCAGAAACAAAATTAAAACCTGGTGCATTAAAACCTGGATTATATCCTAAAATTTCGGTTTCTTGATTATAACCTGGTAACATCGTGCCTCGTGTTCGAGTATAGGTTCCTGAAATATTTTTTGGACTCATAATAGTTATCCATAAAGGATCTAATGGGTATAATTTATCTTTTTCCCTCCACAATTCAACTTTGGTGGTATCAGAATCTTTAAACTTTTTAGTATCAAATTTTTTCACGGTAGCAGGAGGTAAACCTGGCTTCCAACCTTTGGCTTTGGCATTTTCGGCATCTGTTTTATTTGGATTGGGCTTTTGATTTCGTTGGGTTCGCTTTCGAGCTCTATCTCGTTGACGTTTTTCTACTTCTTTTAAAAATTTAATATCATTATAAAGCCGTGTCATATTCATTTGAGTGTTCAAGGTAATGGTATTGGAATTTTGAATGGTGTTTCCCAACGAATCGGCTCCAATTGGTGCTCGTTGCCAATCATAATCACCTCCATAACGAGCCGTTAAAGTAGCAAAACCAAGAAAAGGTAATTTATCTATAGGCACAGCATAGTTCAAATTGAAGTTATGATGATAATGTACATTAGTTCCAAATTCGCCTATGCTATTCCACACTTCTTTTTTCCAAGCATCATACTCTTCTGGATATTCTTTATCAACTCTTCCACCTGTTGGTCTTTCCACTCCAAATTCATCTACAAAAAACAGCGGTTCGTTAATAACAGCATTATTAGTAGCACTAAAATCAAAAGTTAAGGCTTTGGTAATGTCTTGGCGGTAGCCATAAATTCTATTCCAATTAAAATGCTTTTGATAGAAGGTTGGTAATTCAAAATCAAATCCTGTATTATTCCTTGCTCTTCGTTGAGTATATTGTCTATCAATATCTGTTTGAAACGATAATTGTTTAGGTGCTAAAAAGAAATTGAAATCTTTTATAAATTTTGTATTTTTTCCTTCTGCAAATTTTGCTTCGCTAAATGGAGTGTAATTTTTCGGATTACTATTAAATGCATAAGCTATGCCACCTCTATAATTTTTTCTGGTATCGAATTCAGTATCTATATCTCTAAATTTATACTCAGAATAACCATAATTGAAGGATAGATTTGAGATGTCATAAAAATTGCTTTTTTCTTTTCCTTTTGCTGGTAGTTTCCTTACGTTGGTAAAATTTATACTTTTTCTATTCGTAACTGTTTGCACTCGCTTACCGATAGAATCTCGTTCTTGTGTCGAAAATAAATCACTACTTAGCTGGTCTTTTAATTCCAAATCAGGGTCTAATGGATTGTATTTTGGAGTAATTACTTCTTGAGAGGTATTGTAATAAACAGGTAAACTAATGCCTATTTTTTCTGGGATAAATTTCCCCATTTCTACATTAGTTGATACATCGTACGATTTTATTGTTTCTTGCTGACGCTCATTTAATTTTTGGTCAACACTTCCAAAGCCAGGTGTGCTATATGCTCCTGCTAATGTCATTGTTCCTAAATCGGCTAATTGGGCTGTAAGCCTTCCTCTTGTTGCCCAGCCACCTTCATTATCAAAATCGGTCATTCGCAATTCATTCACCCATATTTCCGCACATTTAGCCAATCCATCATCGTCTAATGAAATTGTATTCTGTTTGCTATTTCTAATACCTATCATAAACACTTTAACATTTGCAAGATTTGGATTTCCCTTAATTCGCATGGTTCGAGTTCCATCTTTTTCTTCAAAAGGTTTTATTATTAACACATTTGAATTTGGGTCATTAAGTAGGCTATTTCTTTTCATTTTCATATCGGTTAGTAATGAAAATCTCAAATCAATGTCATTTTGTTCTGGCCAAACAATTTTTCTGTCTCCACTATTGCTATTGTTTTCTGTATTATACCGACCTGAGGGGGTAACTCTTAATGGCACTTCATATTCATAATAGTTATCGTCAAAATCGGTTCCCATTCTAATAAAAACAGATAAATCTCCATCATTTAGCGGAATGGTGGGAGTAACCTCATGAGCATGGATAAACATTTTTAAATGTTTATACCTTCTTAAATCTTGATTCATCACCTTAAATGCAGCACGAGCATCTCCATCTTTAAGATTGCAAACATTCAACGAAAGCGATTGTTCGTTGAGCTGCCTAAGTGCGGCTCCTGTTGATGGATTTGGATTTAACTCTCTATCAATTCCTGGAGGAATAATATAGTTTACTGGTGGTTTTTCGCTATTTTCCTCCACATTTACCGCCCCCACAACAAAAGTTGTTTCATCATCATCATTTCCAATGAAATCTCCTGGGCTAAGCAAACTATTGTTATATTTTCTCCACTCTCCACGAACTAAATCCAATCGAGCAAAACGTAAAATTATTTTTTCACTAAATCCTTTCATTACCATACGCATAAAACGGATGGATTTGAAATCTTGAATTTCTCCAATTACTTGTTGTGGCTCTCTAATGGGAATTTTAAATTGATACCACCTAACCATTCTGTTTCTTCCGTCTCTGGTTCTTACATTTGCTTCAAGCACATCGGTAATAAAATTGTTTCCAACATTGGTTGGGCTTACATCATTTGGGTTTAAATTAATTACATATTGAAAATAGTTTTCTCTAAAATCGAGGTTATTGTTTTGATTCAAATCTTCAATATCTGGTCTAGTGGTTGCTGATGTTGAAAAGTCTTCCCCAAAATTATTTGAAGTGGGAGAGTTTCCTTCCATTCCGTTAAATTGTTTGTATCGATTCAAAATATTAACCGTATCTGCGTCATAATCGGAACCTCTATAATGATGATAATTATCTCCAGAAGGATCAGGTCCCCAAGTGTTACCAAAAAACACTAACTCATCAGCATCATTTAATCCATCCAAACCTATATCCTGAAAAGGCCGGGTACTTTCTACGTTATCAAACGCATTTACAAGTACCTGCACTGTTGGCACCCTTCCCCAAATGGTTGTGTCAACTAAATTAATGTTTGCTCCTGTTATATAATCAATAGGTGATGTGGGCAGTCCATTTTCAAAAGATTTTCTGGAATCTTTTAAAATATCTTCGGAAATATTTCCTAAATTGAAAAACAATTGACCTCCAGAATGAGTTGGATTTCCGTCCTCATCGTGAAATGGATCCATTACCCAAAATTGAATAAATTCAATATTAGAAGATTCAAAATCGGTTGTTTGTACTTCTCGCATAATTCCTCCCCAACTTTGAGATGGGTTTGGCAAGATGTTGTTTGTTGCTGCTGGATTAAAATTATATTGCCCTCTTTCTTCTGGATAATAAGCCACATCTAAAATAGGTAGGTTGGTGATAATTCCATTATCAGGGCTTTTAAACGGAAAAACCTCTGTTTCAAGAATCTCTCTCATGTAATGATTGGATTGCATGGTTGGATTGTTTCTAATGTGATTGGGTGTTCTGGAATCATTTCTCCAAAACAAAGGATCTATAACATACCAAGCTGTTTTAGCTGCATTAAATCTAAAATCTAATTGATTAGAAAGTGGTAAAACGCCTTCTGGAAACAATGTTGGTTGTCCTTGAGGTGTGCTTGCTAATTTCCATAATTGAAACGATTTCATATCAATTCTGGATTGACTTCCCTCAAAATCATCTAAATAAGCTGTTCCATCTTTGCCAATTGCACCAGGATTTCCAGGTATAATGTGTGCAAATTCTCCTTCAAAAGTTATGGAAGATTTGGCTTTTGTGCTGTATAGGGGCAGCTTATCTAATGCTCTAGTAATAAATGGAGTTTCTTTGGTGTAGGTTGCATCTAATCCCCAAATGGTGTTATTGATTGGTTCGTCTCCTATATTTACTTTTCGGGTAAGTGGTCTTTCTGACAAACGCATGATTGTTCCACCCAAATTCAAATCATCATTAAATTTATAATCGAAACGAGAACCCATCAATGTTTTAGTTTGGATATTAAATAAAGATTGACTTTCTAGCGAAATTCGGATGGGAGTTCCTGATGTTAAAATTCCTTCATTAATAATTTTAACCCTTCCTAAATTGTAATCAACTGTATAATCCACGTTTTCGGTAAGTGTTGCCCCTCCAGCAGTAACAACCACAGAGCCTTGCGGAACATTCATTGCATTTAAAGAAATATCCGAACTTGTTGATGAAGAATATTGTCCTTTTATTCGATATCTATTTTTTACAGCATCTTGTTTTGCAAGTTGTTGTGTGGTAACATAAAGTGTATCAAAAGCAAACTTATTGGCAAGTTGAACATTACTAAACTTACTTCTCAGGTGAGAACCAAAAGGTTCTAAAACAGGAAAAAATACTCGCCCTGTTCGGGAATCTATGGTAACCCCCTCAATGAAATCAAAAACTCCATCTGGTGATGCTTGATTTAAGTTATTTAATCTATCTAAATTCATCACTTGCACTAAAGGGATGCCATTTGGTTCTCCTTCGGGCAGAAAAGGAATTTCTACTCCTGTTGCTGGATTTAAGTAAAAGAGATTAAAAAAGAAATCTTCTCGGGCAACATTAAAAGCTCCTAATGAATATACGTTTTTCATCATCAAATCCCATGTTGGAAGTTGTGTATTAATGGTTGTTCCCCTTAATAATTTAACGAACAATGCATTCTGACCAGGTATTCCATCTGTAGAAAATTCACCCACTTGATATACTTGTCCATTAAGTGTATATTGAAATGATACGGCTAAAATATCATCGGCATTCATAGCTGAATTGAGGGATATATACCCCAATTGAGCATTCAAATTAAACTCATTTGGTCTTAACAAACGTGCGTTTTCATATTTTTCAAAATCAATTCCATTAGAATATCCAATTTGCTCAAGTTCTTGACTTGAACTCACAAAACCTCTAATTGCAGCAGTATCGTAAGTTGACGCTCCTGTTAAATTTGGATATAAGGTATTTGCTTCATTATCTGGAAAATCAAAAGCTGGGCTAATGTTAGCATCAAAAACCAGCGTATTATTATAAATGTTATCATTTGTAGCTTCACCTAAATCCATAAAACCGATGATATTTCTAGTATTTTCAACTGCGTTATTTACGTTAGAAACCCAAACCTCAACCTTTGTTATTGTGGCTCTTGAGGATATTACGGGCAGATTTGACAAAGAAGTTTCGTAGGTATCCCTAAAAAATTGAGATAAGAAAAAATGTCTATTTTCTTCATAATCTGAAGCTTCTCTCTCAAATTTTTGTATTTGGGCTCCTCCTTGCACACTAATCTCTTTACGCTCTCCTTTTTCTTGCGAAAGCACACTTGTTACGTACATTCTTCCAAATTTTAATTCAGTTTTAATTCCAAACAAAGTTTGGCTTCCAGTTATTAACGAACCTTTTAGTGGTAACGCAACATTTCCTGCTTCAATGTTTTGAATAATTTCATCTTCTGAGCCTTCATCAATTGTATATTCAAGTTTCATTCGATTTTCAAAATCGAATGTGGCTTCTGTGTTGTAGTTAAAAGAAAGTTTCATTTTAGTGCCAATGTTACCAACTACATTTAACTGAATTTGTTGATTAAAATCAAATGTGGTTAAGCTTCGTTGGTTTACAGGTAGCACAGGATTATCTCTGGTAGAACGATTTATTCCAAAACTAAGCTCTGCTGAGCCTTGTGGACGAATATCAATGGTGTTTCCTCCAAAAATTCGATCAAAAGCTTTTCCTTTCACATTAAGAGTTGGTCTAAACCCTTTGGTTTGATCCATTGCATCGGCTTCTGTTTTTTGTTTCCAATATTCTTGCAATGATTTTTTTGAATCATACTTCAAATATTCATCAAAAGTCATATAGGTTGGAGCTCTAAAATCTCTATCGCCTATTCTTTCATAATAATTATATGTTCCAGTCTCAGGGTCATACTCAAAGCCAGATTGGACATTACTTGGATTGTTAAGATATAAGCCACCAGAATTTGGATTTCCTGGAGTGTTAGAACCATCACTAAATGGATATTTTAAGTCGATTATAGGACTATCGACAGGTAAAATATAATCAGAAAGATTTTTTATATTCTCAAATGCAAGAGAATATTCGGGGTTAACCATCCAATTTGTAATCGTAATTACAAAGGAAACCCCAACAATAAAAAATATTTTTTTATATGTTACCTTGTTAAATGCCAAAATAAGAAAGCCCTTTAAAGGCTCTTTAATGTTTGTTTAATTAGCTGTTCCACAGATATTTCTTCTGAAGAAGCTAAGATTTTATTTAGTGCCATTTCTGCTGGTTTTTTTGTAAAACCAAGCATAATTAAAGCACTTAACGCCTCATCTTTAATTGTATTGTTTGAAACAGCAAAATTTATATCACTTTCTTCAACTTTTCCTATTTTATCTCTTAAATCTATGATGATTCTTTCAGCAGATTTTGTTCCGATTCCTTTTACCCCCTTAAGCATATTAACATTTCCCGTACTTATTGCTCCTTTAATTTCGGTTGCCGTTAATGAAGATAAAATCATCATTGCTGTTGCAGAACCAACTCCAGATACTGAAATTAACATTCGAAATAATTCTCGTTCACTTTTGTCTTTGAATCCATAAAGCAATTGAGCATCTTCTCTAACAATTAAATGGGTATGCAACAAACATAGTTCATCTGCATCAATTTTAGAATAGGTATTTAAAGATATGTTGATTTGATACCCTACGCCATTGCAATCTATAACCACATAGGTAGGTGTTTTTTCTACTAATCTTCCTTTTATTTGCGCAATCATAATTAGTTTAGAAGTTTAAGCGTTTATAAGTTTAGTTTCAGTTATCAGTATATTAGTCATCCACACATTTACGTATTCACACATTTACACATCAAATCACTTCCTAGTTTGAGCATCAGCAACTGCTAAGGTAACCATGTTCACAATTTCACGAACTGAACTTCCTAATTGTAATATATGTACTGGTTTTTTCATGCCCAACAAAATTGGACCTATAGCATCAAAACCACCCATTTCGAGCATTAATTTATAGGCAATATTTCCTGCTGCTAAATTAGGGAATATCAATGTATTGGTATTTTTTTTTGCTAATTCAGAGAAAGGAAAAATTTCATTTCTTAGCTCTTTATTTAAAGCAAAATTTGCCTGAATTTCACCATCAACAACAATATGCGGATGTTCTTTGTCTAATATTTTTTTTGCTTCCCTCATCTTAATAGAATCTTCACCTCCAGCAGAGCCAAAATTTGAATAGGATAGCAATGCGATTTTTGGAATTATTTTAAAGCGTTCTACAATTTTTGCTACCAGCACTGTTAAGTCAGCAATGTCTCGTGCTGATGGGTCTAAATTCACTGTTGTATCTGCAAAGAAAAAAGGTCCTTCTTTTGTGAAAATAATATACATTCCTGCTATTTTACTAACATCATCATCTGTTCCTATTACTTGCAAAGCTGGTGTTATTGTATTTTTATAATTTCGAGTTAATCCAGAAATAAATGCATCTGCATCACCCATTTCAACCATAGCGGAACCATAATAATTTCTGCTCCGCATCATTTCTTGGGCTTCAGCTAAAGTAACTCCTTTTCTTTTACGTTTTTCGTACAACATTTTTGCGTAAAAATTCTTTTTATCTCTATGAGCAGAACTTCTTGGGTCTATGATTGGAATGTTGCTCAAATCCAAATTAAATTCTTTTGCAACTTGTTGTATTTTAGTTATTTTACCTAATAAAATTGGATGAGCAATACCTTCTTCATGAACCAATAATGCTGCTTTTAAAATTTTATAATTATCTGCTTCAGCAAAAACTACTCTTTTTGGATTTACTTTCGCTCTTTCAGTAATATTTTTTAATAATTTATTACTTAAACCTAGTCGCTTAGTTAAATTTTCTTTGTACAATTCCCAATCTTTTATTGGATTTTGTGCTACACCCGAATCCATTGCTGCCTTAGCAACAGCAGGTGCTATTGTTGTTATTAGTCTATTGTCTAGTGGTTTTGGAATAATAAAATTTCTTCCAAACGAAATGTTTTTTTGATTGTAAGCTTCATTCACTTCTTCTGGCACCGTTTCTTTAGCTAATTTAGCTACAGCTCTTACTGCTGCTAACTTCATTTCTTCATTGATGCACGTTGCCCGAACATCTAATGCTCCTCTAAAAATATAAGGAAACCCAAGTACATTATTTACTTGATTAGGATGATCTGACCTGCCTGTTGCCATAATAATATCTTTTCTGGTTGCAATTGCATCTTTGTATGCAATTTCTGGGTCTGGATTGGCAAGAGCAAAAACAATAGGATTTTTTGCCATTGATTTTATCATGGCTTTAGAAACAATATTTCCTTTAGATAACCCTAAAAACATATCAGCATCTTTGAGTGCTTCAGTTAATGTATCTATTTTTCTTGTAGTTGCAAATGTTTTTTTTGATTCAGATAGTTCTTTGTTATCTTTTCGAATAACCCCTTTACTATCCAACATAATAATATTTTTAGGGTTTACCCCTAAGGTTACATACAATTTGGTGCACGACATAGCAGAAGCTCCTGCTCCATTAACTACTAATTTAATTTCACTTAATTTTTTTCCTGCTAATTCCACTGCATTAAGTAATGCTGCTGATGTAATTATTGCTGTTCCATGCTGATCATCGTGCATTACAGGTATTTTCAACTCTTTTTTTAGTCGCTCTTCAATTTCAAAACATTCAGGAGCTTTGATATCTTCTAAATTTATTCCTCCAAAAGTGGGTGAAATTGCTTTTACAGTATTCACAAACAAATCAACATCCGAAGCATCAATTTCAATATCAAAAACATCAATATCAGCAAAAATTTTAAACAGTAATCCTTTTCCTTCCATTACTGGCTTTGCTGCTTCTGGACCAATATCTCCTAAACCCAATACAGCTGTTCCATTTGTAATTACCGCTACTAAATTTCCCTTAGCTGTATATTTATACACATCTTCTTTGTTTTCTGCTATTTCCATACAAGGTACGGCAACTCCTGGTGAATAAGCCAACGATAAATCTCGTTGGGTACTGTAAGGTTTTGTTGGTACTACTTCAATTTTTCCTGGTTTACCTATTGCGTGATATTCTAACGCCTCAATGTCTTTTCGTGTCTTTGCCATCTTTTCTTTGTTTAAAGCTGAAGCTCAAATTTTGATTTCCCTCCAACTTTGATGTGATTAAATGCTTGATATTTTTTTAAAATGAACTCGTAAAAGTAGGAATATTTTCGTTCCTTGATAACTTGATTGGAATTGTTTTTAAATTTTTTATAGTTTATTTATCATCTTTACCATTAACATAGCTTTGTTTAATAATTCGGTTTTAATTTAGGTTAAATTTTATAAATTGATACGTATTTTTGTACGTATGTTAAAGAAAATTCCAAGTTGGCTAAAGAACAAATACGGATTAAGTATCCTTGTTTTTTTTATTTGGGTTACTTTTTTTGATCAAAACAATTTACTTACTCAATATGATTATCATTCAAAACTCAAAGAAATGAAACGAGAACAGCAATTTTACAATGATGAAATTGCTAAAACGAAAAAAGAGCTCAAAGAGCTTACTACCGACCAAAAAGCCTTAGAAAGATTTGCAAGAGAAAAATATTTAATGAAAAGAGATGATGAAGAAATTTTTGTCTTTGAAGCTGAAAAAGAAGAGTGAATTAATGTAACAATGTGTAAATGTGTAGATTTTTGATTTACGATTGAAAACTGAGAACTGAGAACTGAAAACTGAGGACTTTACAAACTTTCAACTCTAAGTACTCTATGAACTCTTAAACTTATAACCTCATAAACTATTTTTATGAACGATTTTAACGAAATAACCTATCAAGATTGGAAAGAACAAATTATTGCTGATTTGAAGGGTAAAGATTTTGAAAAAACACTAGTTTGGAAATCGGAAGACGGAATTGATGTGCAACCTTTTTATATGCAAAATGCGTTAGAAAATAACTTATCCTCTACCTTCAATATTATCCCAGAAAATACCACTAGTTGGAACATAAATGAACAAATTGATGTTACTGATAACGATGCCAATCAACAAGCACTAACTGCTCTAACAGGTGGTTGCAACAGCTTGGAGTTTATTTGCGAAATAGCTAATTTAGAAAAACTTAGCAGCTTACTAAAAGACATCCAATTAGATATTATTCAGTTGAGTTTTAACAACCAACAACCACTACATACTACTGAATTATTCTCTCAGTTAATTGAAAAATCTTCTTACCAAAATGTAAAAGCAAATTTTTACAGCAATGGCATTACCAACGATATTATTGCGTTAAGTAAAAATCAACATGTTGAAAAATGCGTAATGATTACTGCCAACGCTACCACTAAAATGAGTGAGCAACTAGCCGAAAGTTTTGTAAAAGCCGTTGAAGTTGTTGATGTTTTAACCGAAAATGGCATTTCTGCTAAAGATGCTTGGAACAAACTAACATTCCAATTTCCTGTTCAGAACAATTACTTTTTTGAAATAGCTAAATTAAGAGCAGCTCGCATTTGCTTTGAATTGATTACCAATCAATATCAAATTAATGATATGGAAATGTATGTTGCCGCACAAACTACGCTAACTCCTCAACCCGAAATTGATGTGCACAACAATACCTTAGCAGCCACTACACAAGCTATGTCGGCAATTATTGGTGGTGCCAATTGCCTTACGGTTTTACCATTTAATGCGTTAGACGAAAAAACCACTCCATTTTCTAAACGAATTGCCCGAAATATTCAGCTCATTTTAAAAGAAGAATCCTTTTTAGACAAAGTAGTTGACCCGACCAAAGGTGCCTATTACATGGAAACACTTACCGATGAATTGGTAAAAAAAGCATTGGAAAGTTTTAAGAAGAAGGTTATTTAATTTTGTTACTACTCAGCTATTCTTTATGCCACTGATTACACTAATTTTCGCAGATTACATACACAGATTTCGTTTTTTTATTTAAAAATCTGCGGAAAAAAAATCTGTGTGAATTTGCGTAATCAGTGGCAAAGAAAAAATAGGTGCTGAGAAGTACTAAATTATTTAACAAAGGTTAGTGTATTTACTCAACCACTTCTTTCTTTTTGAATGACACGTTAAACAAATAACTTACCGAAATAGTATAAGCATTGGTTACTACAACACTTGACATATCTTCGTTTTCAATAAAAACATCTCTTAAAGCTACTCCAACCTTGAATTTCTTCAATTTCACACCTAACGCTAATCCCCAATCAATAATAATTCCTTGATTAACATCAGGATGTTTGCTAACATCTAAATTAGGGTTAGATGATTCTTGAGTTATGCTAAATATTCTACGATAACCAAAACTAGGTGTAATATAAAAATTTGTTTTTTTGGAGGGATTTAGTAGTTTAATTTCTGAACCAATAGTAACTCCAAAAGCATATAGTTGATAAGACAAAGTACTTGCTTCGAAAGTAAAGTTCCCATTACTGTCAAACATTCCTCCAAAAGTTAAATTTTTAATGGTGTATGCCGATTTATCTATAAAAAAGGATGAAATAACTGAAACTCTTCTATCTTTTAGAAAACGATAACCAAAATAACCTTGATAGTAGAATCCTGCTTTTCCTTCAGGCGTATAATTAACCTGACTACGAGATGCCCCTAGTTTTAAACCTGTTTCAAACTGGGCAAATAAATTTATTGTCCAAA